>AWGX01000259.1 GCA_000495415.1 Smithella sp. ME-1
GTGGGCGTTAACGTTGGCATATCTGGCCCCGGCATTATTAAGAAAATAAGACTGGGTGAAAATGGTCCGAAATTGGAAGGAGAGTTTTCTCACTCTGATTTTCATCGAATTACCACGCACATAGTTTTTAGTCATCGGGGGAAAAATCTTATTGGTGTAAGCGGTTATCCAGATAAGGTATTTTTGATTGACGCTGCCACGATGAAGCTTTATAAAATTATTAAATTGGAACAGGGAGAAAAGGTTGATGTTACAGATTCTCCTCATCTTTGCAGTCAGGACAGTTATGGTATAATCGCATCGAAAGATGGTGAAGCCGTTGTTGTTTCCGGTACTGGTTTTGTCAGTGCTGCTCTAATAGAAGAAGGGGAAATTTCTTTTTCAAAAAAAATCAACGGATATGACTCCAACTCTTGCTTTACAGGACATGTCGGCCTTTCCAATTATCTAAAGGAGTAGAATGAAATCTGATTTAATCTTACAGGAGGATGGTTTTTGTCTTCAATTTATTAGCGGCGACGACGATGTTTATAAGGTAGGCTCTCCCGTACGTGAAGAGTTGATTGCCGATGAGAACGTATACGTTTTACAGGAAATGATTATTGTTCCTCCTCCCATGATTAACGAGGCAAATAAATTTTTAGCGATGTCTGTTGCTCCACAACGATGCAACAGGCCTTTGATTCTTATTGGCCATAGCGACCTTCCAGTCCAATATGCGGCAGTTATAGCAAAGAAACAAAAAAATAAAACTATTGTTGTAAAAAACGATACGGGAATCAAAATTGTAACAGACAAAATAAATCTTTTATACAGTGCGCCCATATTGTGCAGGAAAATAAAAGACGATAATATTTTTATTGATGCATTCTTTCGGATAAGTGAAATTCTTGATCTCTTCCAAATGAAGGAATCGGAAATCGCCCGCACCTGGCTGTTTATGAGGGATATCTTAAACGATTATGAAGCAATGAATACCGCCAGGGAAAAGTTCTTTGCCAAATGGCATACGGCTGCCAGTCATTTCCTGCCGGCAAGTACCGGAATTCAAAACCGCATGGCCGGTAACGAAATACTGGCATTTGAATTTTGTGCTTTTTCCGGGAATAGTGTTGTTATCAGACAAGTATCGTCACCGTTACAAAATGAACCTACTAATTACGGCAAATTATTCAGCCGTGCTGTGATTATCGAATTTCCCCGATCCAAATTATTATTTATCAGTGGCACTGCCTCGATAGACAAGACAGGGACATCCGTTTATGTGGGAGATTTCAAGGGGCAAATGGAATTTACGCTGGAGATAATATCAGCAATTATGAGACAATTTCGTTGCGATTTTTCTAATATTGTTCAGGCAGCAATATATCTCAAGAGAGAAAAAGACATGAATCAGTGCTTGAACATAATCGATCATGCTGGTTTTCCCCGCGACAGATCACTGTTTCAGGTGGGAGTTGATGTATGCAGGGATGATCTTTTATGCGAAATTGAAGCAACGGCAATAATTACGTAATCTTAATTAATCCGCTGGAGTTATAATTTGACATGGATGATATTTTTAAACAGGTTACGGCGAAACTTAAGAGTTCCGTCCCCATCCCGATTAGATGTGTAGTGGCAAATGTTTATCGTAAAAGACTTAATCACGTTACTTTTATTGGGATTACGGGGAGTGCTGGAAAGACAACAACGAAAGACATGACAGCATCCATTCTCGGTGAGTTTGCTCCCTGTAAGAAAACGAATTTATCTTGCAATACTTTGCAGGCTATTCCCGCTACAATTTGGTATACACGAAAATCTCACCGCTACTGCGTTGCGGAATTATCCGCTTACGGCCCCAATACTTTGGAAGAATCGGTCAGAATTTTCAGACCGGACATTGCGGTTATAACTTGCATTGGACGAGACCATTATGCCGCCTATAAGAGTATGGATGCGCTCGCGGCAGAAAAGGAGAAAATTGTTTCATGGTTATCGCCCCATGGCACAGCAATATTAAACATTGATGATCCGCTGGTTAGGACGATCGGAGAACGCTGCAATAGACGAATCGTTTGGTTTGGGGAAAGTGCCGGAGCTGAACTGCGCTTGATTGAGGCTCGTTCCTGCTGGCCGAACCCTTTACTTTTGCTTTTAGAATATCGTGGTAAGACTTACGAAATACGAACACAGTTGCACGGAACGCATATGGTGGTTTCTGTTATGGCGTCACTTGCTGTTGCTTTGGTTGCTGATCTGCCATTGGGAAAAGCGATTTCGGCTTTGGAACGGTTTCAACCTGTCGAGGGACGTATGCAGCCAAAGGTTAGCAATGATGGAGTTGTGTTTATAAGGGATGATTGGAAAGCTCCTTACTGGTCAATTAACGAGCCGCTGAAATTTCTTAAAGAGGCGAACGCCAAAAGAAAAATAGTCATACTGGGCACGATTTCTGACGGTTCAGGAGATTATGGTCCGAAGTACAAGAATATTTTAAAAACATGCCGGGAATTCGCTGATTCTGTTGTTTTTATTGGCACTCACGCGCTCCGGGCGTTAAGGGGGAGGAATAAAAATGATAATTTTGCAAGAGGATTTCTTAATATTCGAAACGCAGCTGAATTTCTGCGCCACGAATTAAGACATGGTGATTTAGTGCTTGTAAAAGGTACGAATCAACAAGATCATCTGGTCAGGCTTGTTCTTGACAGGGACAAACCAGTTAAATGCTGGACAAACCAATGTGTTTCACAGTCGTATTGCAGTAAGTGTCCAAAACTTTACAAACCGGATCAATACAAATCCTTTAATGTGTCAATCAATTCTCAAAATTGTTCGGAGGTTCCTGTGATTGTGGGACTGGGCAATCCGGGCTTACGTTATTACCATACACCGCATAATGTCGGTTACCGTGTTCTCGATAAACTAGCCAAATCAGCAGGTGGCACATGGAAGAAATACTCCGAAGGAATAGCATGTACCGTTAAAATATACGGTAAGACTGTTCACTTATTTAAACCGGGCACGGCCATGAACGTCAGCGGGATTATGGTTCAACGTTTTTTGGAACGGACAGGAAGCAACATAAAAAATTGTATTATTGTTCACGAGGATATTAAGCTTTCTTTCGGCGATATGCGATTCAAATCACAGGGTGGAGATGCCGGACATAAGGGGATGAGGTCAGTACTTTCGATTTTTGATACCGAAGATATAATCAGAATTCGCCTTGGAGTAAAAGGATTTGATAATACACGTGACGCAAAGTGGTTTGATTTCGGAATACGTAATGATTCGCGTAAACAGAAGCAGATTGTTCTTACAAAATTTTCAAAAAAAGAAGAAGAACGCCTAAAGCCTGTAATCGAACAGGCAGTGGATGTTCTAAGAAATCATATAAAAAAACAGTTGGGAGATAAATCCGCGGAAAAGATGACTTAGAGATGAAAAATAAAAAATAATAGCATCATTAAACAATATTCACAGCATCTGCTGAGAGGATTTTTTATATGGCTGGCATGAGTATTTGCTTTTGAAAATATTTTTTTAATCGGAGTTGCATTGTGAATCCCGCGCTTCAAACTTCAAGAACGTTTAGTTCCATTTACGGCAAAGATTTTATTTTTATGGCGCGTACCTCGCCCAATTCGACGCGCTGGCAACCTCAGGGTGAAATGGTGCTGGACATAATGACGGCTACCATGCTGACGATTCTTGGTGATATGCCGATTGTATGTGCCGCGTCGGTATCCACACCTGAAGCCTTGAGTCTTTTGCGTGATGCTGGTATGCAGATTACGTATGAAATACATCGTTATTTCGATGTGGCCGACTATATGAGAATACTCCAAAAGTTTAGCGCCGATGGGCGTAAGATAGTGACGCAGCACGTTCATCCGCTCTCTGAAATACCTCATGAATGCTGTTGGATTGCTCCTTTTGTTTTGTCCTTCGTGAACAACAAGGCGAATCTTGGAAAACTCGTTCCTAATGAAAATATTCCCTCACGTAATATTTTGTTCGCAAAACAGATATCCTGCGTTAACAGATCATGGCGACTTCCGTTTGTTATCAAGGCGGCTACGGATGAAACGACGGGCGGTGGTGTTGATGTTTGCATATGTCGCGACGGCAACGATATCCAAAAGGCCTCTGAATATTTCAAAAACTGCCGAGAAGTGGTGATTGAGGAATATCTGGATATTCGAAGGAATCTTTGCCTCCATTATTGCGTGACAGAAGATGGCGAAATTGACTATCTGGGATTCACCGAACAGGTCAGCGACGAGCAGGGCATCTACCGCGGCAACTGGATTGAGGTCGGTGATGAATGTTCCTTAGAGGCAGTTGATATTGGAACATCGATCGTTCGTTTCGCTTATAAACAAGGATATTACGGTGTCTTGGGAATAGACATGGCTGTGCTGGAAGACGGGCATTGCAAAGTATTTGATTTGAACTTCCGCGGTAACGGTTCTTTGCCGGCGCTGCTTTACTCTGAGAGTGTTCATAGACGTTATCGAAAACCGGTAATTCGCTTGCGCCGCCTGACAGGTAGAGGTAATTACCGGGATATGCTAAATGCCGTGTATCGAGCGATGGCTAAAGGTATTTTACTGCCTTTGGGCAGTTGCAACCCGGAGGCTGGACCATATATCAATCAACGTCCACTTGTGAACGGAATGATTCTCGGTGAGACACGTCAGGAAGTTTTGGAAAATGAGTGCGAGCTGGTTTCCATGGGACTGAATATTTAAAATGGAAAGGATTGCGCGAAAGCGTGAAGAAGAAAAATGACAATGTTTAGTGAAGTAATCAGGCAATATGGTTTTTGGTTTGTCGATGCCTTGGGTGGCGGATATGTCGGTCAATATGTTGCAGATTTAGAAAAGAAACTGCAAGGAGATTTTGACACCTCATCCGACGATCTGCGAAAACTTCTAGATCATGCCGTTAATAGCACCGATTTCTACGGTAAATATAGGGGTTATTCAGGCATCAAAGACTTCCCGATAATTAAAAAGAATCTGGTCAAGGAAAAATATAATCAGTTTATTTCATCGGACTATAAAAACAGACGATTGTATAAAGTGCAGACCAGCGGCTCCACCGGTGAACGTTTTACAATGCTGCAGGACAAACAAAAAAGAAAGAGAGTTGTCGCTGAATTGATATATTTTTTGAACCAATGCGGCTTTAGACTGGGTTATCGTCATATATATGCCAGGGTCTGGCACAGTGACAATGATAAAACAAAACTGACATTTATGATGCATAACACTATTAAATTTGATTGTTCTTGTTTGTCCGACAAATCGCTGGATAAATTCTATCAACTACTGAGCAAAGATACGTCCATAAAATGTATTACCGGTTATGCAACTGCTCTTGCAGCTATTGTATTATATTTTGATAGAAAAGGATATACACCAGATATGTTCAATATCAAAGTGATAGTAAGCGGGGCTGAACGCTTAGAACCGAAAGTCAAGGATATGCTCAAAAAAGTGTTCGGTTGCACGGTTGTATCAAGATATGCCAA
>AWGX01000260.1 GCA_000495415.1 Smithella sp. ME-1
TAGCCAGTCCGCCTGTTGCTATTACCAGTGGTTTTGTTTTAGCTTCTGTCTTCATTCTTTCTACAATACCGTCTACCAATCCGGCATAACCGAACATAATACCTGCCTGAATGGCACTAACAGTGTCTTTTGTAATGATATTCTTTGGTTTGCTGAATTCCACACGAGGCAATTTGGATGCGCGGGCGAAAAGTGCCTCTGTAGAAATAACTATTCCCGGAGCTATACAACCTCCCATATACTCTCCTTTAGGAGAAA
>AWGX01000261.1 GCA_000495415.1 Smithella sp. ME-1
GGGGGGGAAAGCAGTTTTCCATTTTAATGAAATTACTTATTCTGTTGTAGCCCCGGATCACGAAAAATCATTCCCGCCTGATATTTTGGGAACATACAAAGTAATAAGCAGGTGTATTGCTCAAAGCCTGGCTTATTTGGGAATAAAAGCGGACTTGCTGGAAGGCGGACGGGTTTTACCGGAACAAAAATCAGAAACATACTGCTTTTCGGTCCCTTCTAAAAATGAACTTATAGTTAAGGGACGTAAGATTTGCGGCAGTGCCCAGGTGAGAAAAAGAGGAGGATTTTTGCAGCACGGATCATTGCTTTTAGCTTTTGATCCGGTGAAAACAGCAGATTTTTTATTACCATTGCGCACTCCTGAACAAATAGAACAACTTCGGAAAACAGTGACATCGGTAAATGATGAAATTGTCTCAGCCGTTGATGTGCAGGAAATTTGTTTTCAGTTAAAAAAAGGTTTCGTTGATGAATTGGGTATGGATCTGGCAGAAGAAAATTTAACATCTGCGGAAGAAAAGCTAAAAAATGAATTAATGAAGAAATACACCGATACCCGTTGGACTATGCAGGATAAAAA
>AWGX01000262.1 GCA_000495415.1 Smithella sp. ME-1
CCAGCCACTCCATACTTTCCGTATCCAGATGATTGGTTGGTTCGTCCAACAGCATGATATCAGGCTTTGACAGAAGAATGGATGTAAGTAAGATACGCATTTTCCAGCCGCCGGAAAATAAGATACAATCGCGAACAAAATCACTTTCTCTAAATCCGAACCCTTTTAGTATTTGTTTGGCTTTGGATTCGAAAGCATATCCATCCAAAGCGCTGAAATGAGCCATCGCATCCGAATACTTTTGTGAAATCTCGCTGTATTCCGCCGTGTTTTGTTTTGTTTGCGATAATCGATGCTCCAAATCTTTGATGGATTCTTCAATAAATGAGATTCCGCTTTTCTGTTTTAGAAAATCTATCAGAGGCATAGATTCAAGTTCTGCGAGATCCTGCGGCAGATAACCAAACGTCTTTTGTTTTTTGCCGGTAATTTCTATTATGCCGGAATCAGGATGGACTTTATCCATTATTGCCCGAAACAAAGTTGTTTTACCTGTACCGTTTTCGCCGACGAGACCAATGCGATTTTTGGAATGAATTGTCCAGTTTATATTGTTGAATAGTTTTTTATCTAAAAAAGAAAGACTTAAATTACGAAAATAAATCAAAAACCGACCCTCCAAACTCCGAGATCGGAGCCTCTTTATCGAGGCATGGTAAAAAATTAATATGTGGTAACATAAAAATAATTAACATTTAAAAAGTAACTGCTAATTTACATCCAAATTCCGTAGAGTTATTACTCGGTTCTATACCATAAAGCACATGTGTTCCGTAATAAGTAACAGGTTCAATTCCTGAATCTTCAATGTTCCAGTATCTTATATAAGGTTCTATTACAAAACCAGCTTTTTTATATTTCTTTGTAATAGATATTGAGCCCCTAAAACCATAGCCACTAGTTTGCTTATTTTCGACGTCATTAAAACCCGGATCAACATCACTAAGGTAAGATTTTTGTATTCCCCATAAAAAACAATCATATTCTACATTAGCTCCCAAAAACCAATTATTGCCTAGATCGGCAACAGCTTCTATGCCTGCGGGAATATAGAAATAATTTGCTTCTCTTTTATAGCCAGAGGGAGATTTGTTTTGCGAATTGTCCTGTAGCCATCGATATCCAATCCCTAAATGGGGAGTAATCTTGACGGTTTTTACAGAGTAATTATAACCCAGTAAACTTCTAAATTCCAACATATAATCGGGTATGCCTGATATTGTTAACGGGGTTTCATCCCAGGTGGACCCGTTATAAGCTACCTCTCCATAGGCGAACTTTCCTTCTGCTTTCAACATTAGTTTGTTGTTGTGATAAGTATATGAACCTACTAGACCGTACATCACCCCTTTTTCTTCCATACCGGTTTCTTCATATTTGATGTAAGATATTTCTGTGCCCAAAGCAAAAAAATGCTTTGGTGGCTTTTTTTCTTCGTCAGCCTTATTGATGAAAGAAGCAACATCGTTTAACTTCCTTGTGACTGCGTTGTTATCTTTTGTTACTATGATCACTTTATCAGAATCTATTTCAATGATCCTGCCATATATTATGTTGCCATCTTTTAATCGAATACCGCCTAAATTATCCGCTATTATGAAATTTTCCACGTCGTCAAATTTAAGTGATATTATGTTGCCATCTTTAGTTTGAATTTGGATCTCATCAACACTCATTTTTATAACGTTTCCGTATATGGTACTTCCATCTTTAAACTGAGCACCTTTAATCCCTTCGTTTTGCGCAAAGGAAAATGTGCAACAAAGTAAAGTGAATGCAGCTATCATTGCACAATTCATAGTTTTCTTATGGCATGATCTCATCCCCATTTACACTCCTTTGTTTAAATTGATTAGTGAAAAAATTTCATTGATTAACAATACGTGAAGCATTGTTGCTTTCTATTTTGCATATTTCTGAAAGAAATTCCAGCAAAAAAAGAAGATAACACTCTCTGATAAAAAGCGGCTATATTAATGCATTTAGTAAAATTACAGCTCGATGAATCGAGCTTGTTGAAGAAGAAAAAAAGATATTTATAGAGTAATTATTTTGGTGTCAGTGTCAATATTATGCGAGCCAATCAACTACTAAAGGGAAATGATCTTGTTCGGCGTCCTTATGTGTTAGCATAGTGACATGATTATAATCATGAAGATTTCCGCATTTTTTACCAAGCAATACATATTTGGAAATGTGTTTACCGGATTCTTTTATGGTTAAAAGCACATCTTTTCGATGTCCAAGACATTTGTCGTTCAGAGCTGCAAAATACAATGTCGGCGGAAGAATTACTTCCTGGGCGGCCTTTCCGTAGTTAAAGCCGTCAAACGGATCGATCCATTTTTTCATTCTTATCCATCTTGCTGTACCTTTTTGAGTCAGCGCTGGTTCGTCCTCACTGACAAAACGTGATGACGGGAAATATCCGTGTTTACGAATGAGTAAATTGCCAAGGAAGATATAAACCATGTCAATTTGAAAAATTCTTGTTGGGTTCATGGCGCTTACTCTTCGTTTTGATCCAAAGTAAACCATGCATTTGACGAGGCCGCGATATTTTGGAAAACGCAACAAATGTGAAGATGTTAAAACTCCTCCCCACGAATGACAAACCCAGCGCTGCGGCATATTTCCGCGAAGAGAGATAATCTTTTCAATAAATGCAGGTATATCTTCCGTAATTGCTTCCGTTTGTCCGTACTTTGAATTCCGGTTAACGTGCGGTTTGCTTTCACCCCTTCCGCGTAAATTCCCAACATATACATCATATCCATATTTTGCTAAATACGGTCCGAGTCCGCTGGTGCCGGAGTTTGAATAAAACATTCTGCCGTTTTCCACGGAACCATGGAGCATGAATATGGGAGGTCCATCCGGATCAATGTATATATGTTTTAAATGGAGACTATCGGTGGAATTAACAGGTATCATCAGCGATTCCATCTTAAGATCGCCTTTGATTTGTTCTGTATGGGGGCGTGTTTCTGCCATGTAAAATTATAAAAAGGGTGGTTTCGGATGTCAAGAAAATGTTTATTCCGAATTGAAAATTAATTATTTTTATAACGAAATTATATGTTAAAAATAATCAATCCAACACTTGCTAAAAATTATTTGTGGTGATAATCTCACGCTGAATGTCCAAATACCCAAAACAATATGGAGACGGATAACTTGATTACCAACAAGATAATTCAGGGAATGAAATCTTCTATTGAGAAACTGGAAAAGGAAAAGAATTCCCGAATATTCAGATATTTCCTTATCAGTGCCTTTTTTGTTTTCATCATATTTGTTGTTTTTTTGATTTATTTTTTCGTGAAATATGGTCCGATTGTACTGAGTTTATATGAACAAAGATATATCTATAAGAGAATTATAACGGCCACTGTCGATTCCAACCTCCCCGTTTCAGCTTCTATAGATCACACATTCCATATTCCCATTAAAAATGAATTCGATTACGCTGTACCTGTGAAAACGGTAATCAAATTACCGGTAAATCAGAAATTTAATATTGCTTTTGATAAACCTTTAAATATTCCTATTGATCATGTTTTTCATGTAGATGAAAAAATCAATGTAAAGACAGAATTTCCTTTTGAAACCAAAGTTACCATTAAGATTCTGGGTGTAAACACGGACGTGCCTGTGAAAGGTGTAATTCCTTTGAATATGGTGATTCCATTAAAGCATGATTTCCATATTAAAGATACCCTTGCGGTTAAGCCTCAAGAGGCGCTTCCTTTTCCAATTAATAGTATCTTTGATGTGCCTCTTGATTTTGTGCTGCGGGGGAAGGTGCCTATTGACGGAATGATGACCGTACCGATTAAAGATAAGGTAAATGCAGATGTAATATTGAGAGACAAGCTTCCGGTAACACTGCAATTTAGTTCTTTCTTCGATCAGAAAAAGGTGATTGAAAGCGATAATGTCAAACAAAGTATACCGGTTGTCCCTAAGGCAAATGTAAAAGGTCAATAACGATAACGTAATGTCTTTGGTATCACAAAAGAAGCATTCATAGCGAAAATAATAGTCTAAAATTAATTAATAAAAATCCCTACAGAGGGTTAGAATAATTATTTGTCTCTAGTATTAAAGGTAATAAAAGCTGCTAAATCTTTAATAAAAGTATCACGTACCTGGCTAATGAAACCATGACTACAGCCCGGGTATTCAATTAATTTCGCTCCTGCTATCCGCTCTGCCAGTATTCGGGAGTTCTGCGGTGGAATAAGAGGATCATCGGTTCCAGTAGCGATCAATGTCGGATTTTTTATTTCAGGAAGACGGTTAAATGTATCGGCTTTTGCGCAGGCTATAAATTGGCGCAAGGAGTTTACGTCGCTGATGGGTGCCCGTAAATAACGTTCCTTAAAATCTAATACATAATCCGGATTGCCATCAAGAAAGTCTTTCGTGAACATCAGCTTAAGCACTCTTCCGAACAGGCCGTCAATTCCTCCACTGCGGTCCATCATTATCTTCATCACTTCATCGCTTGCCTGAATCATATGCTGTCCACCGCAAAAGGTACAGGCAAGGACAAGACTGTTTACCCTTTCGGGATATTTAATTGCCAGTTCCTGAGCAATTAAACCACCCATAGACATTCCCAGTATGTTTGCACGTTCTATTCCTTTTGCATTCATCAAAGCGATAGTGTCGTCAGCGAACATTTCACAGGTGAAACTTCCCTCATCGGGAGCAACTGTGCGACCGGAACCACGATTGTCGAATATCAGCACATGATATTTTTTGGAAAGTGCATTTATCAATTCCGGGTCCCACCAGTCCATGCTTGCGGTTAATCCCATGATAAGGACTATCGGATATCCATCTCCCACAGACTTGCAGCAGATTTTAAGATCTCGGACAGCTAGCTGTTCCATTATTGCCTCCATTTGCTTGAGATATGAATGTTTGAATAATTATCGTTTCTTACGAAAAATAAGTTTCAGCGGTACGCTGTCAAAACCGAATTCCTCGCGAATTTTGTTTGCCAGGTAACGTTCATAAGAAAAATGAATTCCTTTGCTGTTGCTGACAAAAAATACAAATGACGGCGGTTTGATATCTGTTTGTGTGACATAAGAAATATGCATTTGCCTGTTTTGATAGCGCGGCATAGGATTTTTGCGCACTGATTTTTCCACCAGATCATTTAACTGCGATGTGCCGATTCTTTTTGTGTACTGTTTATAAACTTCGTCAATTAAGTCGAAAATTTTAGGCGCTCTCTGCCCGGTAACGGCAGAAACAAAAATAATTGGCGCAAAATCCAGAAATTTTATTTTATCCTTAATATCGTCGACGAATTTTCCGATAGTAGAATTATCTTTTTCAATCTTGTCCCATTTATTTACCACTATAATGCAGGCTTTACCGCGCTCGTGGGCAAGGCCGATAATTTTAGTGTCCTGATCAGTCAGTCCTTCTTCGGCATCAATCAACAGCAAAGCGATGTCACAGCGATTGATTGATTTGAGAGCTTGAATTACACTGTATTTTTCCAGAGTATGACTGATTTTGCTTTTTCTGCGGATTCCCGCTGTATCAATAAGCAGATAATTCTTGCCGTGAACCTTAATCATCATATCAATTGCGTCGCGGGTTGTGCCTGGTGTAGGATTAGCGATGCTTCTTTCTTTACCAAGAATTCTATTGACAAGCGATGATTTGCCCACGTTAGGTTTGCCGATAATGGCTATTTTAATTTGCGTGTCTTTTTCGTCTTTAGCCTCCGCCGCTTGGGGAAAATCACGGACAATAACATTCAGCAGTTCATCAACACCCATGCCATGCTGCGCGGAAATCGGATAGATTTCGTCGATGCCCAGTCTATAAAAATCGGTGAGCATTTCTTTGTGACGGTCTCCGTCAACTTTGTTGGCGACATAAAATACATTTTTTCCTCTGCCTCTCAGTTGTTTGGCAATTTCCATATCTGAGTTGGTGAGCCCGTCTTTCCCATCCATTAAAAAGATAATGACATCCGCTTCTTCAATGGCCAGATTGCTCTGTTCGCGCATTTGCACAAGGATTTTTTCTTCCGAGGCCGGTTCAAAGCCACCTGTATCGATAAGCGTAAAAGCTTTATCCCGGAAAACGCAATCCATGTAGTTGCGGTCGCGGGTGGCGCCGGGTTCATCAATTACAATTGCCTTTTGCTTTCCGACAATTCTATTGAAAAGCGTTGATTTGCCGACATTGGGGCGGCCGACAATGGCTATTACGGGTTTTGCTTTCATTAAATCCTCTAATACCAATTCGCTTTCTTCGGCTA
>AWGX01000263.1 GCA_000495415.1 Smithella sp. ME-1
GCGATAAAGATGGATGCTAATGAAAATCCTTTCACCATTCAGGAGCCTTTAAAGAAAAAACTTCTCGAAAAAATGAGCAGGATTGATTTCAACCGTTATCCTGTGGCCGGCGCTCCTGAATTACGCGAAAGATACGCGCAATATTACGGCGTGGATAAAGATATGATTATGTTGGGCAACGGTTCCGACGAACTTATTCAAATTCTTTGTCTTGCACTGCAAGGAAAAATAAAAGGAGTACTGGTTCCTGTTCCTACTTTTTCCATGTATAAAATTATCGCGATTAATACCGGCAATAAAGTGGTGGAAGTACCTCTGAATAAGAAATTTGATCTTGATTGTGACGCTATTCTTGATCGTATAAAAGGAAATTTTCCTGCTTTGATATTCTTAAGTTATCCGAACAGTCCTACCGGCAATCTTTTCAGCCGGACTAAAATAGAAACCATCATCAGGAAGACACCTGGCGTAGTAGTTATCGATGAAGCTTATGCTAACTTCTCCGGTCAGACCCTGCTTCCGCTGCTAAAAAAATACGACAATTTAATTTTCCTGAATACTCTTTCCAAACTGGGATTCGCTTCGATGCGCCTGGGATTTCTAATCGGTAACAAAGAGATCGTTGCCCAACTGGATAAAGTCAGATTACCTTATAATGTTAATTCGTTGTCACAAATAGCTGCCAATTTTTTCCTTGACTACCAGGATGAGTTTTCCCTGCAAGTAAAAGAAATAATCAAAAGACGTGAAGAACTTTATCTGGGTTTGCAGAAAATTGCAGGAATCAGGCCTTTTCCCTCTCAGGCAAATTTTATATTTTTTAGTTGCGCTTTTGATTCAGATCGCATATACAAAAAACTGGTTGTGGAAGGTATCGTTGTGAAAAATTTAAACATACCGCCGCACATGCCCAATTGCATGAGGGTTACTGTAGGAAATCGCAAAGAAAACGATAGCTTACTAAGGGCATTTAAAAAAGTGTTGTCCCCTGATAAGGAGCGTGATTTAAACTAATTGGAAATTGTCGGGTAGTTTACGGTGAAGACAATCTTTGCTTTTGCCGTACTGCCCTTTTTTTATTAATGACACTCGCTAAGAGCGAGTCCCGACAAGTCGGGACGAAGTTCGAAGCGTAAGTGGA
>AWGX01000264.1 GCA_000495415.1 Smithella sp. ME-1
GCACCTTCATTCATTGTGGCAAAAAAGATTACCCGGGGAGCTACCTCAATAAGACCAAATTCGTCAATCCAAATGCTTCTATCCTCCGATAGTACAGAAAACAGCTCGTTCAAGGCATGGGGATTTTCCGATCTGTTGATTTCTTCCAGGTGAATAACACATCCCGGAACACGAATAACGTTGGAAAACAAGAAACTTTGATAAAATGTTTCACCTTCCTTCAACCTCTGCTGACCAAATAACTGCCCGGCCTCTAAAAGAAGCCCCACCTGAAATGTGACCATAGGTCTTTTATAGTAACTGGCAAATTGCCTGACCAGAGATGATTTACCACACCCCTGATTACCTGTTACCAGAACGTTAATCGGGTGCTTTTCGGAAAGCTTTTCCAGTCTGTCCATGTTAATCTTGTCTTCCTCTTGGATAAAAAAGTACGGATCCAGTGGTGGAACCTTCAACTGTTTAGAAATGTCAACCATGTTTTCTCCCTTCAGCTTTCAAGTGCTACACTGTTTGAATTCATTGTTCCCATGCGGTAAATATCTCATCCGGATGATTAAAAATATATCCGAGGCGCGCCGCTGCATCTTCCCGGTTAAACCGCGCCTCCTCTTCACTGAGATTCATTGATGTAATCCACTGCTCCAGAAGCGGACCGCCAGGTAGCCACATCTCCATCGTCTCCCGCTCTGTAACCCAGGCTTTAATCTTTACCCCATGCTGCTGCAGTATCTGCCAGATATCATCACTTTTACGTTTGTCGCAATATACCATCATGACGGCCTCCGTCAAACCAAGGTTTTCCGGAGGTTTACGATCATACTTGATACAAGGTATCACTTTGTCCTCTACATACTGGTCAAGTTTCTGGGCTAATTCATCAAGCCACGACTTTTCTCCAAGAACTATCCACTTCCCCCAATATTGAAGAACTTCTCCATTGGTAAGCTCTTTGCCTTCATATAAAGTGTACTTTTTACCCATCAATACTGAAGGATGCATAACAAAAATAAAATGGGAATCAGGTCTGTCTATAATCATTGTTCTTATCACCCTCCCGCCGCAAAAGGAATAATGTTTACCTCATCGCCATCCTTTACAGAGGTGGCCAGTCCGTCCAGAATTCGCAGATTCTGCCCGTCAAGAAAAATCATGAAAGACTTGTTAATTTCCCCTTTTTCATCGAGGACTTTGTTTTTAAAACCGGGGATTTTACTGTCAAGAGCGTCAATGCACTCCCTTATAGTTTTTCCTTCACAAGTGGCCTGATTACTGCCATTAAGTAAACCTTTCAACGAACCAGGAACAGCTATCGTGATACTCACTTTTTCACCTCAATTTCATTGTACTTTTAAAACTATTATCTGTTTTAATCTAGCATAAAATTAAATTTTGGGAAAATATAGAATAAAAGAAATTAACTACTATTTTGACACTCATTATATAGTCAATTTCTGTTCATTGTACTTAAAGCCTGCCTATAAACGGATATACGCGCGATTATCTGGTTGAACGGCTCTGCTGTGATAACCGGAGCTTGTCCATCGGCGGCGGGACGTCTGAGATTATGAAGGAAATCATAGCGAATTTTATTTTGCATTCACGATATAATTAATTATTTTTTTATCCTATAGCCCGGCTTTGGCGGCTCCTCGGGCGGCCCGGCAAAGATTTGTGCAATTGACACCCATTTGCCCGCAACATCTCCTTTATATACTATACCGGTATCGATAACATTACGCCGCTGTGATACCAATAGACAAAAATCCTCTGCGGTGCCACGGATAATGTTTTCAGCGCCCTCTGGTCCCCATGTCCAAATATCTCCGGACGGGCCGGTCAGCTCAACTCTTACTGGTTCATTCGGAACTTCCAGTTGACGAACAGAAAAACTCCATTTGAAAGTGGCTACTCCGAGATGGGATATATGCTTGAGGCGATTGGTTGCCGGACGCGATATAGAAAACGCATCAACTATATCCTGACCGTGCGCCCATGTTTCCATCATTCGCGCGACCGCTGAAGACCGGGCGCTCATCGTGGGGCCGTACCATGGCAATCTGGTCTTTGGATCTAAAGATTCATAAGCTAAAATAAGGCTTTTACGCTCCTTACGCCACCATGAAAGCAAATCCGCAATGGATAATTTGCCTCCAACTGAATTTACTCTCTTATGTAGTTCGTCATAGTTTGTAATGCCGGAGAGCATATTTGCTGTATGTTTTTCGAACGCTTCAGCATTAGTTGCCGAAAGCATGGCAGCATTATCATAATATGCCAAGTGACTGATTGTATCTTTTGCGGTCCAATTAAAAAACGGCGTTTCAATATACCAGTCCTTCTCATCGAGACCTGAAACGATCGCATCAAGGGCATCATATTCTTCTTTAAGATCGCGGACTATTTCTTTCATTAACAAATTCCTTATATATTTATTTTCACGTTAAAGACAAAAAACATTTAACTGTTTACCAGCTATATCAGTAAAAATTTAAGTATCCCTAATAAAAATTCCTGCCAAAGAGCTGCTTGCTCAGGCCAATGAGGTCCGACCATTTCAAAAGACCACCCTTATCGGGAGGAAATCCGGTGCCCCAGATCATTCCTACATCAATCATCCGCGGATCTTCTACGATCTTTCTATTGAGCAAGTCATTAGCCATTATTACCATGCCGGTGACCAAACCCATTTCAATTTCTTTTTCTGTTAATTCCGCGGGTTCTCTTTTCGATATGAGCGGCAGCACTTCCGGATCCGCGCTGCCGTCTTTCAGGAACATTCCCTTACCGGATTTTTTCAGGCCGAGACGCCCCGACTCTACTATATTTTTAAGGGTTTCCTGCGTAATCCCCATCGAGGCAAATGCCTTGTAGAGAACATCGATGCCAACTTCATCGATAAGCCTGAGCGGTCCTACAGGCATTCCGAATTGCACAATAGCTTTATCGATTTTCTCGATGGAATTTCCTTTTTCGAGATATTCAATGGAATTGTAAAGATAAGGAAAGAGCAAGGCATTCACGACAAAACCGGGATTATCCCTGCAGACAATCGGACGTTTGCGAATGGAGGCGGCAAAGTTCAGAAGATTATCAATCGTATCCTGGCTGGTCCTTTTACCTCTGATTATTTCCACGAGTTCCATAATCCAGACAGGCGAAAAGAAGTGAGTGCCGCCGAAACGTTCAGGAAGAGTTACAAACTTGGCCATAGCACCAATAGGAATAGAAGATGTATTGCTGGCAATGATGCAATCATCCCGCACGACTTTACAGAGTGATTCATAGGCCTCTTTCTTCACATTAATACTTTCGAAGACCGCTTCGATAACAATATCCACTTCATTGAATTCTGCGATGTAGTCTGAGGTTGTGGTGATGCGTTTCATAAGATCATCCACCGTAGATTTCAATCGCTTCTTTTCTGCCATTCCCTCCAGAATCTTCCGCACGAAAGCCAGTCCCCGCTCATGAGCATCAGGGAAGTCTTTGACCAGTACGGGCATTTGCGTGTTGCGCAGAATATCGATGATAATGCCCCGGCCCATAGTTCCGAATCCAAGGATGGCTGCCTTTTTCAAAGGTTTTGGTGTGAAACCTTCAGTCATCATATTCCTGGGCTTGTCCGTCATTGTCTTGATGAAGAAGGTATTAATGCTGCCTTTGGCCTCATTGGAAAGGGCAGCTTGAGCAAAATATTTCTTTTCCAATTCCAGTGCTTTGCTGAGTGGGAGGTTGAGACCCTCTTCCATTGCCCGGATACAAAACATAGGCCCGGGGATTTCTCTCCCCTTTGTGACTTTTAAAACGTTTTGGCGGGCCATTTCAGCCACCGCTTTGACCTGGGAGAAATCATGTGCCGGTCTCTCCAGTTTGGCTTTTCCGGCGGCGATCTCCCGGAGAAAAGACTTTGCTTCTGTAAGCAAGTCTTTATCTTGCGGTACTATCCGGTCAATGATGCCCGTTTCAAGTGCTTTGGGAGCCGGGAGGAGTGTGCCCTTTAATATCAACTCTATGGCGTTGTACCCAATAAGCCGGGGCAGACGCTGGCTTCCTCCAGCACCGGGGAAAATACCGACCTTACATTCCGGCAGGCCGATAACAGTATTTTTGGCATCCGTGGCGATCCTGGCGGTGCAGACGAGGGCGAACTCCAGTCCGCCTCCCGCACAGACACCGTTTATAGCCGCGACTGTCGGAACTTTAAAGTCACTGAGTCTGTTGAAGGCATCATGGAAATAATCCAATCCCTTTTTAACAGAAGCTGGATCGTTCATTTGTTCAATCATCTTCAGATTGGCGCCGGCAAAGAAATTATCAGGTTTCCCGGAAATAAATATGTATCCGATGACATCTTTTTCTTTTTCCAGGACATTGAGGAACTCGCTAAAACGCATGATGGCCTCTTCTGTCCAGGTATTCATCGCTTCATCGGGCACATTAAAGGTGACTATTCCTATGTTATCTGCTTTCTCTAAATTAAATATATTAGCCATTTTGATTCCTCCATGTATTCAGCAATTTTATGGGACATTAAAAAAATCAGGCGTGAATCGCAGCCGTTTTTGATATATTTATAGTTTAATGGCTCCTCTCGTTTATTTCACCTTGAGAATAACTGCTTCCCATCTAACCGGACCGCGCTTGACTCGTTACATGGAGTCTTTCGAAGGGTCGCAGCCGCCATAAGGCTACCGGGAAAATTATTGCAGCAACGTCAGCTAATGAAAGCATTGGTATAATTATTTTCTGATCCCCCTGATTATAAGCTTCATAGCACTATTGATCGTGGATCTACGATAATCGACTTTCCCTTTTTCCAGCCTGTTTTCCTGGAATTGGATGATACCCATGAAGGTATTCCAGAATACAATTGCCGTCATTTTGGGATTGAGTTTTTGAAAAAGGCCCATCTTGATCCCTTCGGAAACAATGATTTCTAATTGGTAAAGATTAGAACTCATCAGGTGTTTGAGATGATCAAGCTTTTTTGGGGAAAGGAGATTAGAGAAAACGGAGGCTTCGTAACGCGATATGAGATGATAAGCATCAGGGTCTTTAACATAAAACTCATAAGTTGCATCGGTTACTTTTTTTATTTTGAACTCTGGAGAAATTTTTTTCATGCCGGCTATTTTGCTCAGCTTTTTAGAAAGCACATCCAGGGATGGTTCGACCAGACTATAATAAAGATCAATTTTACTTTTAAAATAGAGATAGATAGTTCCCTTGGATATTTCGGCCAGTTTCGCTATGTCTTCAATTGTTGTGGCTTCGTAACCTTTCTTATAGAAAAGAGCGGCGGCACTATCCCGGATTTGCTTAATGCGTAATTCTTTTTCCTTTAGTTTTCTTTCGTTGATGCCCATTATCCTATAAAATATCCTCTATAAAGATATGGAAACATAGAGAGAAAAACGCGTTCATTAAATGAACGTGTTCATTTCTAAACCCAAAAAGTGAGATTGTCAATTGGTTTTTTAGTAAGATTTCATAGATTATTTTTCAAGTTTAGATACGAGAAGCAAAGTATTTGTGTACATATAATTAACGGTCTGCTGACATTTTTTTATGAATTTATTTTAATAAGTGATTTAAAAAAAACGGCCCTTATGCTATATGATGGCGTGTAAAATCTATACAACAAATCGTTTTTCAAAAACTTGTCAGAGATGGAAAACAAAACAAGTGATAAAGATCACAAATGAATTTCCTATCATAGAGAGCACTTTGAAAATTGTGCTGAAATATAGTTAGTTACAAAGCGGCCGGGAAGATATGGCTTTTTATCTTTTTTAGTAAATAAAGTCCGGTTTCAGGATATTAAAGATTAATGGTCATTTCTGATAACATATTAAATAATAGATAAAGACCAATAGACCACTTATCGATAGAAAGGGGGCTGTATGAAAAATGTAAGGGAATGCGTTCTAATTGACGGAGTGAGATCGGCAAATTGCCGCGCGCACGCGGAAAAGGGTTGGTTCAGAAACGTAATGCCGGATGTAATTCTTACAACAGTTTATTCTGCTTTATTTGAAAGGGTTAATAAGATCAAGCCGGAAGAAGTCGAAGCTGTTTATGTAGGGACCTCAAATCAATCAGGCTGCCAGAATGAGCTCGCACGCTTTTCGTGGCTGGCCGGTGGCTTTCCGGATAGTGTTCCGCAGAATCACGTTAATATGCAGTGCCCCTCAGGGATGGCAGCAACAGAGCATGCCGCAAGGGCTATTTTAGCCGATGAGGGAGACATCTACATTGCCGCAGGTGTTGAAGACATGCAGCACGTTCCAATGGGTCATTCTATGGAATGGCCTAAAAGGTTGTTTGAAAAGTATAATATGAACGATCTTATGATGGGTGTAACAGCGGAAAAAGTAGCAGAAGTTTATAATATCAGCAGAAAAGACATGGAAAACATGGCATACTGGAGCAATATGAAAGCCGCTCAGGCTACGAAGGAAGGAAATTTCAAAAGAGAGATAGTTCCGATAGAAGGCGAAAAAGAAGATGGGACCAGATTCATGGTCGATACGGATCAATGGATAAGAGCAGATATAACCATGGAAAAAATGGCGACGATGCAGTCCCCATTTAAACCCGGTGGTCTGGTAACGGCGGCAACATCTTCACCGTTGACAACCGGTGCCGCAGCTATGTTACTGATGGAGAGGAATCTTGCGGATAAACTCGGGCTAAACTATCATTTAAAATATGTGGCCGGGGCTATGGCAGGATGTGACCCGCATGTCATGGGTATGGGTCCGGTACCGGCGGTAAAAAAAGCCCTGACCAGAGCTGGTCTCAAAATTAAAGACATCGACATATGGGAACTCAATGAAGCATTCTGCAGTCAGGCATTGGCCGTTGTGAGGGAGCTTGGAATTGAAGAAAATGCGCCGTTTAAGAACGTAAACATCTGGGGCGGAGCCACCGCTCTCGGGCACCCGCTGGGCGAATCAGGTGCAAGGCTTTCGATTACACTTAATAATATTATGAAGACAGATAGAAAAGACGCAAAATACGGATGTGCTACTTTATGCGGTGGGTGGGGTGTCGGGAATGCCATAATATGGGAGAATGTCCATAAATAGAGTCTGAATAAACTTGAATTCTTCAGCGCGGATTTCAATGTAATCTTGAAGAAAGATTACGTTTGAGTCCGCGCTTTTTAGTTTTTATCTGTAGTGTTTCAAAGGGAAATGAACAGATAATGGATTTAAATAAGAGACGATTTTCGGTTATAATAAACCTTTTAGAAACGTCGTAACACTCAGTTTTGAAAAACCTTGATATCACTGGTGCCTGGGGCGGGAATTGAACCCGCACAGCCTCAAGGACCGAGGGATTTTAAGTCCCTTGCGTCTACCAGTTCCGCCACCCAGGCATGAGAATGTACAAACACGAAAAGCGTTATGGCTTATATTATTTTTGTATAGTACTGTCAAGAGCTTCCTGAATAACTTTATCTCTGTATTTTTGTTTCTTGAAGATTTGGTAAGTTATATGCTAAACAAACACATAAAATTTTTTTCATAAAAAGAGGAGAAACCTTGCAGGAAATTGATCTCATCATCACGGGAGCAAAAGTACTTCTGCTCGATTCCAAAAACACATGTCTTGAAAATACAGCTGTTGCTGTAAATGCGGACAAGATAGTCGCCGTTGACCATGCCGAAAAGATAATAAAGCAATACAAAGCAAAAAAAACCATCACGGCCAATGATTCACTGATTATGCCCGGCTTTGTCAACTGCCATACGCATGCGGCTATGACCTGTTTCCGCGGCATTGCCGATGATCTTGAACTTATGGATTGGCTCAATAATTACATCTTTCCTGCTGAAGCCAAAAACGTGAATAAAGAGCTTGCCTACTGGGGATCGCTTCTTGGTGCCGCCGAAATGATCAAATCCGGTACTACTACTTTTTGCGATATGTATATATTTGAAGATGAAACCGCCCGTGCGGCTAAAGCCGCAGGCATACGCTGTCTTGTAGGAGAAGTGCTTTTTGATTTCCCCTCGCCCAACTTTAAAACTACCGCAGAAGGTGTCGCTTACACAAAAATGCTAATCGAGAAATGGAAAAATGATCCTCTGGTCAACATAATTATCGAACCGCACGCGCTCTATAC
>AWGX01000265.1 GCA_000495415.1 Smithella sp. ME-1
TATGACAGCGATCCGGTAAAAAACAAGAAAGCGATTATGTTTAAAAATATCAGTTATATTGATGTTTTAACGAAAAACCTTAAAGTAATGGATGCAACTGCAATATCGCTTTGTCGGGATAATTTGCTGCCTATTATTGTCTTTAATTTACAGAAGAAAGGAAATATTCGTAGGGCAATTTGTGGTTATAAAATTGGCACTTATGTAGGAGAATAAATAGTATGAAAGAAACTGTTTTTGAAAAATTTAAAGACGAAATGGAAAAAACAATTGTTGGTCTAAGCAAGTCTTTCAGCAGAGTAAGGACGGGCAGGGCATCTGT
>AWGX01000266.1 GCA_000495415.1 Smithella sp. ME-1
TATTTCTTTACAGGCCGGTGGTAAGAGAAATCAGCTATTGAGAGGCCGTTGACCGGGTGCGCATTCCCGCAAGGGAGGCGCAATAATGAATAATCATGTTCCTTACCGGTAAAAACCGAAGAGTTTAGCAAAACACCCACTTGGAGTTTATTTACGAGCTAAATACTTTTGTGCATTCTTGAAAACCAATATGGCGTTCCCATAATTTCAGAATTTTTGTTTTTGCTTTATTTTTTAAACAGGTCTGAATGTGTTCCGGTGCGTATTAAGAATAAATTATCTCCATCATATTTGTAAATCAGAAGCCAATCCGATTCTATATGACAATCTCTGCAGCCATAATAATTTCCTGTTAATTTATGGTCCCGATATATTTGATCCAGCTTTTCTCCACGGACAAGAGACCGTATTACGGATTTAAGCTTTTCCATATCTTTATTTCTTCTA
>AWGX01000267.1 GCA_000495415.1 Smithella sp. ME-1
CTGAAATTTCTTCTTTTGTGGCTTCGGCCTCCAGCGCGTCTTTAATGTGATGTTCCGTGCAATGATTGCACCTGAACACTGAAGCTACAGCCAATCTTATCAATTCCTTTGTTTTCACATCCAACACAGTTTTCTGCCGGGCAACATTGGAAAAATGCTGATACGCATTACCCAAGGGCGACTTTTTTATGTACCAGGGAGTATCATTGTTCATAATATTTCTCCTTGTTTATTAAAATTGTTATTAAAAAGAAAGGGGCTGAAAAGAAAGCTCCAATTCATTAATAATCACTCAGTTTCTTTATGAAAAAACAACGAAACTTTTGTACCTCTGCCCAATTGGCTTTCAATTTCCATTTTGCCGCCATGCGCTATCATCAGATGTTTTACAATTGATAAGCCTAATCCGGTTCCACCCAAATCACGTGAACGCGATTTATCGACACGGTAAAAACGCTCCCCAAGGCGCTGAATTTCATCAGATGGGACTCCTATGCCAGTATCATTTACAGAAACAACAATGTACGCATCCATTTCATCAGCTTCAACGAAAACATCGCCTTCATCAGGAGTAAATTTTACCGCGTTATCCAAAACATTGACAAATATCTGTGTAAGTTTGTCTCTGTCTGCTTTTACAGGCGCAATTTTTTCGCTTACATGGTTATGAATAGTGATGTTTTTCGATTTTGCTTTTGCTTCCACCAGAGAAATAACATTTGTCACATAGTTATTTAAAGAAACGAAATCTAACTTAAGTTTTGTTTCTTTCATTTCTATATTTGATATTATCAGAAGATCATCAACCAGACGATTGAGTCTTTCAGCCTGTTTTAAAATGATATCGATGAATCTTTGCGTTTCCTGAATGTTATTAATTGCACCATTTTTGATTGTTTCCAGATATCCTATTATCGCCGTTAAAGGTGTTTTAATTTCATGAGTGACGTTGACTACAAAATCAGCCCTAACCTGTTCAAGTTTCTTGAGCCGCGTTACATCATGAAATACAATCATGGTTTTTTCTTCATCGGGATGTCCATAAACAGCCGATATGCTCACGTTCAAGATAACCGGTTCCACACTACCAAAAATTATCTCTCGCGAAACATTTTCCCTTTTCTCTTTATAATCCAAAAAGGCTTTGTGTAAATCAACACTGCGAAAAGCTTCCATCAGTGTTTTGCCGCTGACATCACTGTATTGAACTGCCAGCATATTGCTTAAAACAGGGCTGACAAACTCTATTACTCCTTGCGCATTAACAATAAGCACACCTTCGTTCATGCTCGTAAAAGCAGCCATCAGCTTGCTTTTTTCTTCATTGGCAATTCTTATCTTATCCTTAAGTTCTTCCACGAGATAATTAATGTTATCAGCCAGCGTTTTGGTTTCGTCAGAAGTATCCAAAATAATTGAACCAACTGGATCTCCTCGTCGCAATCTTTCGGTAAATTGTTCCATTGTTTTTATCGGTTCATACAAACGATAAGAAAAGAACAGAGCAATCAACAGCGAAATAACTGCCACAATAAATATTGTCAAAAGAATATATTGATATACTTTGTCGATAACATTCTGTACATCATGCAGCGGACGCGCCAACCTTATGTAACTTTTAATGCCTTTTTCGTCTTTAACTGCTGTTGCAACATAGAGCATATCTATGCCGAGAGAAGCACTGAACCTAACTGACTTGCCTGATCCCTTGAGCCTGGCCTCCTGCACCTCCGGCCGATTGAGATGATTTTCCAGAAGTGTGACATCTTTTTCTGAATCTGCAAATACTTTACCCCGTGCATCAATCAGGGTAATTCTGGACTTTGATGTTGTGGCTA
>AWGX01000268.1 GCA_000495415.1 Smithella sp. ME-1
TGTCCCGATGCGAAATCGGGACGGGGGTGGATATTCAAACTTCCAATCCTCTAATCTTCTAACCCGTCTAATCATCTATTCTTTGTCCTTTTCACTCGTCACAGTATTCAAAATTTATCTTGCTAAATATATAAAAACTTATATAATGGATATGCGACCATGAAGCTACTAAAATTCGTCGGGTCCAGTTTGGATGATCTGCGGGATTTTCCGGAAGAAGCTCGCCGTACAGCGGGTTTTGAACTTCGTACAATTCAAAATGGATTGGAGCCTCGTGATTGGAAGCCAGTTGCGGCTGTCGGGTCCGGCGTAAGAGAAATACGCATTCATGTATTGGGCGAATGGCGGATAATTTATGTCGCCAATATTCGGGATGCTATTTACGTATTGCACGCGTTTCAAAAGAAAACGCAGAAAACAAGCCAGCGAGATATCGAACTGGCTCGTAAAAGGTATAAGCAAATTGGAGAGTGATTTATGAAAAAGTCCATTGTAGCGTCATCGGGCAATGTATTTATTGATTTAGGATATTCAAAGGATGAGGCCGCGATATTGCAAATGCGCGCCGATTTGATGGCCGATATCCGGAAATTCATTAAAACAAAAAATATTACTCAGGCCGAAGCGGCGAAGATTTTCGGCGTCAGTCAGTCGCGGGTTTCCGATTTAATTACCGGCAAATGGGAAAAATTCAGTCTCGAAATGCTGATCATACTTGTTACTAAAGCCGGTATGCACGTTAAGCTGAAGATAGCCGCGTAGCGCTTTGTAATGAGCCAAGCTGAAAGCAAACGCAGTACAGCTCGAAGCGTAAGGCGAATTATCCCCGAACGTTAGCGGAGCGGGACAGTATTCAGCCTTGTCCCCCGCTTTTTTTGTCATTCCCCGGCTTGACCGGGGAATCCAGTCCTTAATCTCCCACGCTGGCGCGAAGTCGGGAGAGTT
>AWGX01000269.1 GCA_000495415.1 Smithella sp. ME-1
ATATTTAATTGCCGAAGTAATAAAAAATTATTTTAGTTTGGTAAGAATGCGTCACGAAAATGAAAGCTGATCTGATATTTTTTATAATGACTGCGATAATAACAGTCATAAGAAATTAAACAATTTGCTTTTTACTTGTTAATGTAATAAATTTACGCAATAAATTATCGATGAATGCTGAGGTTACACCATTTGAGCATGACCCAGGTACTGTCTTGCACAACTCCTCTGTTCGTCATACCGGCGCATCCGGCATTCGCCGGAGTAAACAGCCGGTATCCA
>AWGX01000270.1 GCA_000495415.1 Smithella sp. ME-1
TCTCCCGATAAAATCGGGATTAGCAAGTGTTACTAAAGTGTTAAGGGATAAAAAAATTCGTTTTGCATTTCTTGACATATGTGGCTTTTTTGTCTTATGCTGGTGCTATGAAAATCAAAATTATTTTACCCGGATTGTTATTAGTCATTGCTTTTTTTATGCTTACGGGTTGTCAGGGACGTCTAACTACAGTCGTTACGCACATCCCGGTAGAACAACAAAAAGATTATACCCGCCAATTACCGCCTGGTGAGCTGGCTCTAAGAAAGATTACCGATCCCTCTCAGATTCCCGACTACAGCAGGGCTTGTTCTAATCTTGACGGCTTGAAGGAAGCAATTGCCCGCAGTCTGAATTATATGGCTAAGCCATCCAGCAAGACATTTTATCCCTATGGCGAAATTACTCACGAGCAGGCGGTAAGAAGCCTGCAGGAATTGGATAAGCTTGTTTCTTTAAATTTGTCGCCTGAACAAATGAATAAGGTTTTGCGGGAAAAATTCGATACGTATATCTCGGTCGGCTGTGATGATGAGGGAACGGTTTTGTTTACAGGATATTACACTCCAATTTTTGACGGTTCTCCTGTACGTACAGATCGTTTTCAGTATCCTATATACAGGACGCCCGAAGGTTTGCTAAAAGATTCCGATGGAATGATTCTGGGACAAAGGACTTCTGGTGGACAGGTTCGGCAATACCCGAATAGAGCGGAAATTCAAAAGTCCAATATACTGGCCGGAAATGAGCTTGTATGGCTTGGTGATGCGTTTGAGGTTTATATAGTACATGTACAGGGTTCAGCCAAGATACGAATGCCGGACGGGCAGATTACAACAATTGGTTATGCTGCTCATAACGGCTGGGAATATCAGAGTATCAGGAAGAAATTAATAGCTGACGGAAAGTTTGCCGAAAAAGATATCAACATGAACGTCATGATTGATTATTTTAAGGCTCATCCTGATGAAATCGATATGTATGTTAATGAAAACCCCCGATTTGTTTTTTTCAGGTATGAAGAAGGCGAGCCAAGGGGTTCTCTTAATGAAGAGGTGACTCCTTTTAGAACGATTGCCACGGATAAGTCCATTTATCCCAGGGCGATGTTTGTCTTTGCCGCGGTTGATCTGGATACGCCTGTGGGATTTGCTTTGGATCAGGATGCAGGTGGCGCTATCCGGGCAGCAGGTCGTTGTGATGTTTACATGGGTGTTGGCGATCGGGCCGGTGAACTGGCCGGCAAAACATACCGCGAAGGCCAACTTTATTACCTTTTTATCAAATCTGACAGTAAATAGAACAAACTGTTCAACGTTCAAGATTCAAGAAAACGTGAAAAGTGAATAGTGAAAGGTATCTCATGGTACATGTCATTCCGGCGATCCGGCATGCGCCGGAGTTCCTGCCTGGTAATGCCGGTGTAAAAAGTAAATAGTGAAAGGTGAAAGGTCATGAAAGTTGATTTTTTTTGCTGGAGCAGGTGAACCACCTGTCGTAAAGCGATGGAGTTTCTCTCGCAAAAAAAGGTGGAAGTAAGCGAACGTGATTTTTTCAAGGAGCCGTTCACGCGTGAGGAAATCAAAGCGTTGTTGCAGGGAAAAGCAGCGTCCGAAATGTTCAGTTTCAAATCTCCCAGTTTCAAGGCACTGGGTTTGGATCAGGAAAAGCAAAAGGATAACGATCTGATTGATCTGATGCTGAAAGAACCGCGTCTTATCCGTCGACCTGTAGTGAAAATTGGTAAGAATGTTTACTTCGGGGCGGATAGTAAGGTGTTGGAAAAGGCCTTAAAGTGAAGAGTACCCCACGGCACTACGTGCCTGGGATGGTTCCACTAACGCTTCTCCCGATAAAATCGGGA
>AWGX01000271.1 GCA_000495415.1 Smithella sp. ME-1
GACTTTTCTATTTGCTACTAACATTCAAAAAAATTTTACTTGACAAAAAACCAATTTGGCGTTTTCTCCTTTCACGAGTTTTACTGAGGGTTCTCGGTTAGCATAGCTCATTACTTATTATCCCTCCAATATAACAAGATTATTCGGCATTGGGTTTTCCCGATGAATTAATATTAATCCGAAATAAAAGTTGTACCGATCAGAAAACTTGCTTTCCAAAGACAGGCAAATGGGAAGGTAATCAGTTGGAACAGTGATAAGAAAGAGGACTGAAGTATAAATTATAAAAATTTTGTTCTTTAGTTTTTATGTGAAGATTTAAAAATTAGCACCTATTTTCGTTGCCCATATAAAAGTTGCAAAGAGATAGATGTATGAAAGAAAATTCTTCATCTGAGATCAGCAATCCGAAATCACTCCGGGCCTTGATGGTTGATAATTCGGAAAACGACGTACTTCTTATCGTTCGTGAACTGAAAAAAGGCGGGTTTAATCCTTTTTATGAACGGGTGGAAACCGCCACCGCCATGGAAAGAATCCTCCAGGATAAGCAATGGGACGTTATTCTTTGCGATTATAAGATGCCGCAGTTCAGCGCTCCTTTGGCTATCGATGTTTTAAAGAAAACAGATATCGACATTCCCCTTATTATTGTATCCGGA
>AWGX01000272.1 GCA_000495415.1 Smithella sp. ME-1
GCAGCGGCGAAGCGGTAGAGGCTACTCTGGCAAAACATCCGCAAAACAAATTCCGTATTGCTTATGGTAACGGTGCCACGGTTAACGATCGTATAAAATTCAAACGCTACCTGGGTATGAAACATGTTTATGAAATATACGGTTCCACGGAAGCTGTTATTACAACCGCCAACCTTCCCGGAGACCCTGTTGATTCGGTAGGCCGCGTTGATTCCTCTATTCGTATACTGGATGAAGAAGAAAAAGAATGCGTTCCCGGAATTATGGATGAAAACGGTGCACTCATTAACTATGATAAAGCCGTGGGAGAAATCTGTCGCAAAGTAGGCGATAATAACCTCCGGTTTGAAGGATACTTCGGCAATGCCGATGCTACCAGACAAAAATTCCGCAACGGTTGGTATCACTCTGGTGATCTTGGTCATATCAGAATTGTAAGCGGAAAACGCTATATGTTTTTCAACGGCCGTACCGATGACTGGATTCGTAAGGATGGAGAAAATTTTTCGGCGGAAAGTGTTATTCTCCATGTCCAGAATATTCCTGCTGTTGATTGTGCCATTGCCTACGGCGCGCCATGCGAAGTTTCCGATGAAAAAGTTATGATAACTGTTCAGCTTAAAGGCGGCGCAGAATTCGAACCGGATAAGGTATATGAATGGCTTATAAAACAGCAAAAGGAAAAAGGTATGGATCCCAAATGGATGCCTGACTACATCCGCATCATTGAAAAGTTTTCTGTTACCGATACGCAGAAAATCATTGTGCGGCCATTCAAACGCGAAAATTTTAATCTGGGAAACAACCCCGACATGCAGATTTTTTTCAGACAGCGTGGCGACAATACTTATCGCAGACTGACAACCGAAGAATTCAGTAAAATCAAAGAATCCTTTAGAGCAAATGGCAGGGAGCACTTTTTGGCGGCGGG
>AWGX01000273.1 GCA_000495415.1 Smithella sp. ME-1
CTCGATATCATCTTTGATTTAGAACCAAAATATAAAGATTAAAGCAGGCTGAGGCTGGAATATTCATCGTAAACTTTGTTATATTTTTCGTGAATCATTTTGCGGTCGAATTCCCAGAATTCGGCAAGCATCCTGGACTGTTCATCTTTGCCAAAATATTCCTGACAGGGATAGAAAAAATGCTTATCTTCTTTTTCTATATGCTTAGGGTAGAAGTTGCCTAATTGACGTGCGAAATCTATTATCCGGGACAATTCGTCCTTATTGCCTTCTAAATATTTTACTTTGGCCGCAACCAGTGCTGCCGTTGTTTTTCTACCCCAGACATGCTCATCCAGCAACTCCTGCATGATTTTCTTCAGTTCCGGCGGAAGGTCTTTCTTGGCCAGATCCCGGAAAAGAATTTCCTCTTCCTTGCCATGATGAGTGCGATCGGCATAAGTTCGAATAAAATCCACGGCTATGTCTATGATAAGAGGATTAACTTTCCCGGTCTTCTCGATATTGTCAATATGACGCATCATGGAAGCCAGCATTTTTTCGATTAGCCGGTGTTCCCACATTAAAGGGCCGATGGGTTTCATAATCAATCCTCCTTGAACTTATTTTGCTATAAATTACCGCATAAGCTTAAAATTGTCATTGGAATTCTTCTACTCCTCCAAACGCAGGACTAATAGAAAAAAGCGGTGCCCTTATTTATACCTAACGTAACAATCACAACCCTTTAAGATCACAAAGTGAAAGGAACAATCTATATCAATTCAATGATTTTGCAATTTTATTTATTATTCATATAATGAATTGTTGACTTTTTAAATTACATTGATTAAATATTCACCAAAAGAATTATAAATTTAAGCCCACCAAAATACAAAAATGAACTTAAGAAAAATAATATGATATCGCATTTGTTACTTGGAGCAACAAATTGAATCGCATATTTCTAACCTCATTCATTTTTTTCGTTTTGTTAACTACTGTTAATGCAGAAGAGCCCTATCGTTGTGTCGACGCTGATGGGAATGAAGTCATTACCACCAACCCACAGAGCGGAATGATATGTGCTACAGTAAAAATTGAAAAACCTTCAAGTCCAGAAAACAATTCTAAACCTAAAGGCGCGACATCAATAAATTTAATAGACGTATGTGATAATTTATTCCGTAAATCGGAAGAATGTGAAAATGAAATCAGGTCTTTTGATACGCGTCTAGCCGAATTAAAAAAAGCACAATTTGATATCAAGCAACAGAGCATAATTAATAACTGGAATTCAAAAAAAGAACTTGAAGAAACAAAGCCCATAAGAGATGAACAATATAAAATTAACCAGCAAACATCATTACTTTATCAAAAGAAATCTTTGATTAATGATGAGATACGAAGGTATAAATGTCAGCAGCTCAAAGACGATTTATTGAGATTGAATAAGAGTAATTTCTTCATTAATAGCGGCGACTCTTCGCAAGGTCATAGAAAAGGTTATGCTCGATAATATTCAGTTTTCATCCTGCTGATTAAAACAAAATTTATATTTTCTCGCAGCATCTGTATCATTTAAATCATCGACGCGGATAAAACCGCCGGTGCGGCCACGCGCCTTGATGGGTACTGTTATTCTCTTTATTTTCCTGCTCTTTCTTTCGCTCGCTTTCGTATTGTTGTATTTCTTTTTCGATTTGTTGTCTTTTATTTTCCTCTTGCTTTTTTTCATTTTCAATTTGACGTCGTTCATTCTCTGCCTGTCTTTGCGTTGCCATTTCAATTTGACGTCGTTCATTTTCCACCTGTCTTTGTTCTTCCCTTTCAATTTGCTGTTGTTTTATTTCATCACGTGTTTGTTGTTCTCTTTCTTTACGATTCAGGATTTCTTTTTCTGTTTTCTTTTGTATAACTGCATCCAGATGACTTGGTGAACCATAACCCTCGACAGAGGGTTTGTGCTGATTTTCGAATGACATTCTAAAATGTAAGTTATGACCAACATCACCAACCTCCCATGCAGATTTTGTCATCTGCACTACATCGCCATAGGGATTTTCCTGTTTATAAAGAACACGCATTCCTTGCGGATAAGGCGATTCAATATAACCATGTTTCATTGAATTGCGCGGGCCCATTGCGGGAATGCCTATATAAGCATCATGTTGGTTTGCCAAACCGCCTAATGTGACCCAAGCAACATAGAGTTTTTCAGGATTCAAGGAAAGATGTGGCACACCAACATCAAGCCAGTCTGCTTGATAATTATTATTCGTGCTTGGCAAGGTTGTTGGCTCTGATATCCACAGCGCTGCAGGGGCAGGCCGGTCGCCGTACCATTCAGAAAGTATGACTTGCAATTTTAAGCCCGGCACTCTTGTTGGAAACTCGTATTGCGTAAACAAAAATCCAAGCTTAAATAAAACAGGAGTGTTGGGGGGTGGTTTAAACAGCTGGCCCGCGGCGGTTATTGTTCCCTCATTGCCACTGACACGTATAAGACACGCACTAGATTCCATCCCCGTGGGTGGATTAACCGGTAATGAAGACACAAGTCTTTTTGATTCATCATTTGAAAAAAAAGTAACTTTTACAAAAATTGAAAGCAAGATAATTATTGTCGCATATAGGATGATTGACTTATATTGAATCGGGGTTTGTTCTTTTTTTATACTTAATGATTCATTAACATTTGAAATGGGTTCTGTATCTTTAGAATCAGGCGCCATTTGCCATTTTTTATAAATTACTCCGCATTTGGGACACTCTTCTATACTGATGAAATTATCGTCATTCTCTGTTCTTTCGTAACCGCATTTGGGACATTTTATCATGAGAACACCTTGAGCACGTTTGCTAATATGGGCAGCATGGCTTTTCCACCTTACTAACGGACGATAAATGTTGCAACTAATTTGTATTTTTGATAATTTTCTCCGACAGTCATTCATGAAGAAAGAACGAAGCGTTGCTTGCGGTGCAAAATATTTGCATTGAGAATATCGGAAATAAAGACTAAGGTCTTCTCTGGAACTGTCGCGTTATTATCAGGCTTATAATATCAAAGTAATATGACGAGGAAATATCATAAATGAAGTGTTCAAAAATGTTTGTACTGCCCTTATTAATTTTTTTTATTTTAATTACGGCCTGCCAACCGGCAAAAGAATCGGGCAAAGAAGATCATAAACTGAAAGTAGTCGCTACAATATTTCCCGTATACGACTTCGCGCGTAATATCGGCGG
>AWGX01000274.1 GCA_000495415.1 Smithella sp. ME-1
CCTGAGCAACTGGTAAATCCGGATAGTTTCGCTTCTGTTGTTCTTTATTTAAATTCCATGCAAACGCCCGAGTTGCCGCTTTTACCAACAACTTGGATTACCGATACAATCAAAGCCGCCCTTAACGGTGAAATGAAAAGCTGCCTTTTAAACATTGTACTTACCGGAACCTGCGCCTTCATGCTTATTTTCATCAGTGGCATTATTGCCCAGATTGCCTACTTTAAGGGTTTTTCCAAATCGCAGACAACACCAAAACGTCTATTCGCTCCGTTAAAATACAAAGGTTATAACTGGGAAAGTTTACTAAATTTCCTTCCGCGGGAATCAAAAGCTTTCGCCGTCAAGGAAATCAGAACCTTTTTCAGGGACTCAGCGCAATGGCCGCAATTATTTCTGATGGTCGCCTTAATTGCAATCTACCTTTACAATTTTTCTGTCCTGCCCCTGGACAATCTGCCGATAAAGGCCGTTTATCTGCAAAATATATTTTCCTTTTTAAATATAGGACTGGCAGCCTTTGTACTTACAGCGATTGTCGCCCGTTTTGTTTTCCCGGCAGTCAGCATGGAAGGCGAAGCTTTCTGGATTGTTCAAGCGGCACCTGTATCGATAAAAAGATTTCTCTGGATTAAGTTTTTTATGTATTACGTGCCACTGATAATTCTGACGGAACTGCTGGTTGTTGTTTCCAATTTATTGCTGCGGGTTTCTCCGTTTATGATGCTTCTATCGACGATAACAATATTTTGTCTTGTTCCTGCTGTGGTAGCTATGGCTGTCGG
>AWGX01000275.1 GCA_000495415.1 Smithella sp. ME-1
CCATATATTGATTTACCTCGTATGTCGTCCATTGTTGAAAACATGGTTGCGAAGGCTCTGGAGTCACTTATTAAAAGGGATTTGCATCTTGCCGATGAAGTCAGGGAGATAGAACAAGTGGTTGACGACCTCAATGAACAGATTTTCCGTGAACTTTTGACTTTTATGATGGAAGATTCCAAATCCATACACCGGGCGTTGTTGATTATGCATGTATCTAAAAACCTGGAGCGTATTGCCGATCACGCCCAGGGAATTGCGGACATGGTGACTTACATGATAACCGGTGAAAATATTCGTCATATTGAAAAAGTCACAAAAT
>AWGX01000276.1 GCA_000495415.1 Smithella sp. ME-1
TACAATTATTAACATGTCTAATTGTGGGAATAATAACATAACACAACAAGGAAGTCAAAGTAGTTTTAAGTAATCAATAATTCTTGTAAAATCGTTATTGTCCCGAGAACGTACAGAAACTTTTACTGGTTCGTGGATATTAAAACACGTTTGGCATGTTATTATTTTATTAGGAGAAATGAACAGAAGGGGGGGCTATTAATGGGGATAGGGTTTCACATCTAGCCCCAATTCAAATCATAGCTTACATTCCTGCCTCTGCCGGGATTCTGTTTAAGGATTCCCAGTTTTATAAGGTGATCTATCTCCCTGAAGGCTGTGGCTCTGCTGACTTTGGCAAGAGAAACATATTTTTTTGTTGTAAGTCCGCCTGTAAAACCACCCTTTCCTGCATCAAGCAACCGGTTGATAACTTTACGTTGCCGCTCCGTTAGTGAAACGTTTGAATGTGATTTCCAGAATGAGGCCTTATTAAGGACTATTGCCAACATGTCTTCAGAACCCTTGATGGCTCTGCAGAAACAGCCGAGAAACCAATTTAGCCAGTCCGTAATGTCGCCATCATGCTTCTGACAGTATTCAAAAGCATTATAATAGGCATTCCGCTCTGCCATAATCTGAGAAGAAAGACTATAATACCTTATTGATTGCCGGTCATCCTGGGACAGGGCCATATCAGTCAAAGCTCGAGCGATCCGGCCGTTGCCATCCTCGAATGGATGTATGGTCACAAACCAGAATTGAGCAATGGCCGCGCGCAACAATCCTTCTACATTGTCCCTGCTCATCTTCCACCATTCAAGAAACTTGCCTATTTCAAAGGGTATGCGATCAAAGGGAGGAGCTTCAAAGTGAATTTTTTCATGGCCGACAGGACCGGATACAACGCGCATGGGCTTATCCCCCCGCCATTTCCCTACTCTGATTTTGTGGATACCGGAATAGCCCGTCGGGAAAAGTGCAGCTTGCCAGCCGAAGAGACGTTTCTGCGTAAGAGGCCCTTCATGATTTTTTGTGGCATCAAGAAGAATAGAGACGAGTCCGTCGATGTAACGGTCTACCTTAAGTCCTGCCGATGGGAGCCCGAGTTTTCTTGCGACCGACGATCTAACGGTCTGAACATTAAGGTTCTCTCCTTCGATTAAGGCGGTTTTTAAGGTCTCCTCAGTTAATATTTCAAGCTGGGCTTGGTTTTCGAGGGTGAATCCAAGATCGGCCACTTTACTCAAAAGTTTTCCTTGCAGCAACCGGCATTCACCAAGCGCAAGAATAATGTCTTCATTCTTCCACCTGAAGTGAGTCCAATCCGGGCGCTTCCATAAATACTGAGTCATTTGCCACCGTTTATTGCTTCATATTATGAAGCGATTATATGCTTTTTTCGCTTCATGTCAAGTCTATCTTTGTTAACGAAATACTCCGTATGTTGTCCATTTACGGGGGTATTGCCGGGAGAAAATGATTTGTTTCATGTCCCCCGCTGGCGGGGG
>AWGX01000277.1 GCA_000495415.1 Smithella sp. ME-1
TTGAGTGCCAAGACATCGTAGACACTTTTTAGTGCCAGGACATCGTGGACACTCAAAGTTAATTAACGTAATTTGTATTTAATTTCCTCGACCTGAACTTTATCCAGGAAGAGTTTAAGTTTTTGCTCTTTGACATTAATCGTAGCTATTACGTATTCATATTGTAGTTCCGGCGGTACGGGAAAACTCTCACCGAAAACATTTAGTTTCAAGTCACTGCGTATGAGGCGAACGATGTGAT
>AWGX01000278.1 GCA_000495415.1 Smithella sp. ME-1
AAAAATAAATTCTTCGTTAAAATCTTTATCTACAACACCTCTTACATCGTATTCTCTAAAAACAAGGGGATTAAACAATTGAAAAACTCCTTTCATTATTTATGTTTTGAATTTCAGTGAAAGTTCGTAAACGCCACTGTCAATTTTTCTTTTTATATCAAAGCCTCCCTTCTCGAAGACATGAAGCATGGGTTTGTTTTCGACCAGGACTTCAGCAGTAAAACCCAGCAAGCCCTGTCTTTTGGCCAGATAAGTAAGATATTTTAATAATTCAAAGC
>AWGX01000279.1 GCA_000495415.1 Smithella sp. ME-1
GTATGATGCGTTTCTATGGAAAATTTTTCCGTCATCAGTATCCGGGTGTCTTGATGTTGATCGTGGCAACAGGGGTGTGGTTAAGATTCGGCGTAATGGCCGTTTCTTATAGCATCCGTCGTGCCGGAGAAAGGTTGCTACATGGTTGGTTATAGAGGTTGCGTCGGAGTTATCGGCGCAACAAGTATCGTTGGGAAATATTTGCTGCCATTATTGGTTGACGATGGTTGGGATATTGTGGCGTTTTCACGCCGGATACAATATGTAAAAGAGCCGGCGGAGAATCAACGGATAACATGGCAATTACTTGCAACATCAAAACTATCAGACGGCAGTAATATTCAACAATCAGAAAAACCGGTTAATTTCTGGATAAGTTGTGCACCTATCGCGGTTTTGCCGGAGTACTTTGCGATGCTTTTGGCACATGATGCCAGGCATGTTATAG
>AWGX01000280.1 GCA_000495415.1 Smithella sp. ME-1
CGACGCCCCTGTCGGCCTGACCAGCGGCGGTGGATTCCAGAAACAGCAGGCAACTGAAGACATGTCCAGTAGTGCCAACTGGTATACATCATCGGCGATGGGAGGACAGACATTTAATACTACCGAGGGTGGCAGTGCGGCAATGAGAGTGAGCAGCATGGTGGATACATCGCTCAGCGGTTTCTGGGGTTGGCTGTTTGGAGCTTTTTACGGGTGGGGTTCCGATAGTGGGACGTGGAATCTTATTCAATATAACTGGACCAATACCAGTGCAAATCTGGCCCAGGCCTGGATGGACGCGCAGGGATCTCTCACTTATGATATACAGGTAAAGGTTAAAAATACTGCACGTTGGTTTTTTGCCGGATTGAATTTCCGGGAAGACACAAACTCCTCAGGTAATGATTTTTATACTTATGGAGTTTCCTTCGTCAGACCACGTGCGTACTCAGATTGTGGTTTATGGATTTGCGCTACTTGGGTTATAACCAGTGACCAACCCAAAGATTTGATACCCGGAGGAATAGGTTATTCTTCCGGCACAGGTACTCTTTTCCCTTCAGGTTCAGAAGAAGATACTTCGGGGTATTCAGGCTGGACGGGTTGCTGTTATAAGTACAAGTATGGTACTCCGGCGATCGTTTTCTGGCAGCGTACCAGTTCCGGCTTCAGATGGCTTGCTTATAAAACTTTACAGAATGGAGATGGTGTTGTTTATAATAGCGGTGGTTACCCTCGTCTTAGGGACTGGTCAACTTTACTGGTGCGGGTTACGGAAGGATATTCGCTGACCTTTACCGGTGGTGGTGGCGGCACAGGCGGTGAAATAAAGGTAGGTAATACTATAACTAATGCGGATGGATCAAAAAGTGCGCGTGTTGTAATGACGCCAATTTTGACCAGCGCCACCGGCAGGAAAGCCGATTGGACTAATAATGTCGCTGCCGGAACTTTGGTACTGGCGAACATTCCCACGCCGGCTGACACAGGGACTACTTTTTCCGTCGGTGAGGGGATATATTTAAACGGTGTCCAACTTGCCACGGCAGGGACATTCAGCAGTACCAAGAGAAATTATATCAGGGTTTACTTTACTGACCCGACCGCCAGAGGCACAGCCAATACCTCCGAGATTGATGCTGCCGGTACGGCCAACCGCAGGGACAATGCCCGTGACAGCGTAAACTGGCCTCCTGATGCTCTCACTGATTTGGAAGCTGATACAACTAAAGATTATGTGACACTGGTGCAATGGACAGGTTATAATACTGGCGTTTCATCAGTCACTTCGACGAGTCAACCAAACGCTATCATTTCAACCACGACTTTAAAAAGT
>AWGX01000281.1 GCA_000495415.1 Smithella sp. ME-1
AACGAGATCAAATGCGGAACTACCTATAAGCTCTTCCTTATTATATCCCAGTATCCTCTCTACGGAAGGACTGATATATTTGATAATCCCTTGAGGATCTAATTCGCTTATGCCGTCGCTCATATTTTCAGTGATGCTCCGGTATTTCTCCTCGCTCTCCCGAAGATAGTTTTCCGCCCGTTTGCGCGCGGTAATATTGTCAATGCTGGACAAAATACATTTTTCATTGTTGACCATGATGATTTCAGCCGAGAAAAGCCCGATGATCACCTCTCCTGATTTTTTCCGGAAGGGGAACTCTCTCTGTTGCAGCTTGCCCCTGGTTGACAATTCGTTGACGACCAGAGCGCGGTCTTCGTCTTTGTCCCACAGATGCAGAGCCGGCGTTGTTTTTCCTCTGACTTCGTCCCGCTGGTATCCGGTAATATTCGAAAACCCTTCGTTAACTTCGATAATCTGTCCGTCTGTGAGCCGGGTGATCATTATAGCGTAAGGAGAGGAGTGAAAGGCTTTGGAAAATTTCTCTTCCTGCGTTTTGACATCCGTTAACAGGGTTTTGTTGAACATCAGCACCAGGGCATATGTCAGAAGAAGAAACAACATCTGATAAGATATCATGATGAGCTGTGCAAATATTCCGGACTGAAAATAATTGCTTGTTGTCTGAATAACGGTAAAATAATCGACAATCCGGATGACACTAACCATACAGTAAGCCGCAAAAACAAAGCCCACGCCTCTTGTCAACATGCGTTTTTCCGGTTCAATTCTGTAAAGCATAAGCCAGGTGCATTGCCAGCAGATAATCAGTAATGCCAAAGCAAGATTGAGATTTCTTGCTGCCAGATCAGGTTGAACAAATGTAAAATAGGCATGAATTAAGGCGAAAGCCGCGAGCAGAACGTAATTGTGTGCCTGTGAACTTTTCTTTCCGGCAAAATGCGTAAGTCCTATATAACCCAGAAGCGCTCCCGCAATTACCATGGTGTTGGAAAGAACCATGGACGCCCAGTCGGGAATGCGGCCGCGCGCAACAATCATGAAAAGCGCCGCTGTCTGCAATGCAAAATCAAAAACAAATAATTCCGTGCCGGAAAAACGTTTACGGTTCTGCTGCCACAGAAGTATGATAACCACCAGACAGACAATATCTGTGATCAGATTACTGAAAACAATTGTTTTCATGTCCAGCAGAATCATAAATCTCCTTGAGGCTCTGAGATTACAACGATTAATTCATCTCTGTAATCATTTCTTCTTATCGCTGTAATCTTGTTTTCCCTCCAGCTCCGCGATCCTTTCTTTGAGCTCCGCCATTTTTAATTCCCGACCGACAAAAACGCGGTTCGTCTCTTCGAGCTGTGTGATGGTTTTATCAAGATCGGCCGTCCGTTCTTTTACCCGCTGTTCCAGATTTTCATTGAGTTTCCTGATGACATCTTCCGCTGTCTTTTGCTCCGTGATGTCGAAACAATGGCCGATGTAGCCGATGAATTTTCCGCTGCTGTTATAATTCGGCGTGCCTAAATCTCTAATCCACCGGTATTCTCCGCTTGCATGACGCAGCCGGTAGTTCATATCAAACGCTTCACGCTTATCAAAAGCGGTGACATAGATCTGAACACAGCGGTCAATATCCTCCGGATGAACGCCTTCGGTCCAGCCGTTGCCCATCTCCTGCTCCAGAGTGCGCCCGGTAAATTTTAACCAGGGCTGGTTAAAGTAATTGCATAATTTGTCTGTTCCCGATGTCCAGATAAGCGCCAATCCTGAATCCGCCAGAGCACGGTATTGGGTTTCTTTCTCGCGAAGGGTTTCTTCCGCCCGCCTGTGCTCGGTGATGTCCATTACTGAAGATTGGTATCCTGTCACGTTGCCGTTTGCGTCACGGATGGAGGTTGCCATGGTATGGGCAATAAAGGTCGTTCCGTCTTTCTTCTTCGCGGTAAAGTTTCCCTGCCAGCTGCCATTCTCATTAAGAGCATTGACGATGGCAACTGCTTCGTCCGGATCGTTTAAGAAATACGATATGGGATGGCCGATGACCTCGTCCTTGCTTGAATAACCCCAGAGCTGGAAAAACGAATCGTTGGCCTCAGTGATGATTCCATCAATATCCGCAATGCTATTGGCGGCTATTGATGTATCGAAAACCTGATTCTTGAGTCGCAGACTGTCCTCGATCTGCTTGCGTTCGGTGATGTCACGCAAATGTTCCACGACGTTTATCAGATCCCCTTCTTCTCCGATGACGGGATATGCACCAATCTCAAGCCAACAGGACATCTCAGGGATAAACCGTTCTACTCGGGAAGGTTTCTTTGTTTTATAAACTTCTGCGGTAGCACAAATGTCGCAGGGTTTTTCCCTGCCAATCAATTGGAAGCATTTCTTCCCCTTAACGCTTTCCTGTGTCAATTGAAAAAAATCATAGCCGGCTTTATTGTATCTGATGATTCTGTGGTCCATATCCTGGACGCCAATTATGTCTGGAATCGCATCGAAAATCGTTTCAAACATAATGAAAAGGTCTCTATATTCTTTTAAGCCATTTTCCAATTGAGATTCGAGTTCTTTGCGTTCGGTGATGTCATTACTATTAACAATCATTCCAATAACTATACCGTCAGATCCTAATAAGATGTGGCCGGATGAACGGAGCCAGAT
>AWGX01000282.1 GCA_000495415.1 Smithella sp. ME-1
AAAAAAACCAAGAAGGATAATTTTAAAACTGCGTAAAAATTAAAATGAGGTAAAATCATGAAAAAATATTTATCCAAAACATTTCTTGTTTTTATAATAACTATTTGGATTTTAACATATATTACAGGCGCGTCTTTTGCTGCTGACACAACAGATAAAAACAAAGCTGAAGACCAGGCAGCGGCTGTAGTTGCGAATGTGGGAAATCTGGAAAATGTTTTATTGGAGAAATTACACGGGAAGGAGAGAA
>AWGX01000283.1 GCA_000495415.1 Smithella sp. ME-1
GTCCACAATCACTGTACCAGTTCACTTTGCCTCGCGGGATTGTTCAACTGTCCCATTCCAGTTCACTTCGTTTCTGAATTTGGCGTTTCACAAAAAAAGGGAGGGGAAAGTCGATGCACGCTCCCCCTCCCTATGATAATAGCAATAATTTTTAGCCTAGATACTTCAAAAGCGGATTTGCATAAAGCACGATCAACGCGATAACCAACGCATAAATGGCCAATGATTCAATCATAGCCAGACCTACCATCATGGTTAAAAGAATTTTGCCTTGAGCTTCCGGATTTCTTCCAACAGCGTTTGTTGCACCATTTAATCCGTTGCCCATTCCTAAACCGGTTCCCAGAGTACCAAATGCTATTGCAAGACCAGCAACCAATAAGGACATACCTATTATAATCGCTTTTGTGTAATCCACCGTTCCTGTTGCAGCTTCATTAGCAGCAAATACATAAGGAGCGCTAACTACTACCATTAACATCGCTACTAATACCTTAATTAAGCTTTTTTTCATTTAAATTCTCCTTTTTTAGTGAAATTTAATTATACTTATAAAAGCCCTCTATTTTAAGTTATTGCACCTCCTTTCTTTAATTTTAACTATTTTGGGCTTTTTATTTATTTAACGGTGAGATTAGCAATTGTCAAGAAATATTTCTATAATCATCAGCAACTTGATTTTATTTCTCAAGCAGGATAATATTTATATAATGAAAAAATTAACGGAAAAACAAAATAAAGTTGCATGTTTGATTCAAAAGGACATGGCAGTAATAAAATTTCCTTTCGATAAAATGGGTAAAATTTGTGGACTAACCGGTAAAGAAGTTTTATATATTACCAAAGAATTTCTGAATAAAAAAATTGTTCGCAGATTCGGTGCAATACTTCGTCATCAAAAAGCAGGATACACGAAAAACGCATTGGTTGTATGGTCGGTTCCTGCTAAGCAGATAGAGCAGACCGGTAACATTTTATCCTCGTATGGCTTTGTCTCCCATTGTTATGAAAGAAATCCCGCCTTTAAAGAAAAGTACAACCTTTTTACGATGATTCATTTTAAAGACGAAAACATTTTACCGCTGCTTCGTGATATGGTAACTGCTACAGGTATTGATGAATATCTAATACTGGAAAGTATCCATGAATATAAAAAAAAATCTCCGGAGTATTTCTCGTGAGAAAAACCAGATCAAGTTATTATTCCAAAGCATGTAAGGTAATTCCCGGCGGAGTTAATTCTCCTGTCCGGGCATGGAAATCGGTTGGCGGCGAACCTGTTTTTGTCAGCCATGCAAAAGGCAGCAAAATTTATGATGTATCCGGCAAAGAATATATTGATTACGTTCTTTCCTGGGGACCGATGATTCTGGGGCACGCCCATTCCAAATTAACAACTGCTATTTGTAATAAAGCCCGAAAGGGAACCAGTTTCGGTGCGCCGACTACTGCAGAAACACAAATGGCAGAATTAATTTCCGGGGCAATTCCCTCCATGGAACTTATGCGAATGACCTCTTCCGGTACGGAAGCGACCATGACCGCAATTCGTCTGGCTCGCGGGTATACCGGCAGGAATCTGATTGCAAAATTTGACGGCTGCTATCACGGTCACAACGACTCTCTTCTGATAAAAGCCGGATCAGGTGTGGCAACCTTTGGAATACCAGGATCTCCTGGAATTCCGCCAGAATTGGCCAAATTAACACTGAGCTTACCGTATAACGATATTGATACACTTCAAGAAACAATAAAATCCTATGGCTCAAGGCTGGCCGCAATCATCGTCGAACCTGTGGCTGGTAATATGGGAGTTGTCCCTCCACGTAAAGAATTCTTAGACAAACTCAGAAAACTTACAGCAAAAAACGGCATAATTTTAATCTTTGACGAAGTCATCACCGGCTTTCGTTTTACTTTCGGTGGTTATCAAAATTTAACGGGCATTAAACCTGACCTGACCTGTTTGGGTAAAATTATTGGCGGGGGAATGCCCGTCGGCGCTGTTGGCGGAAAAAAAGAAATCATGGAGAAACTTGCCCCTCTGGGAGATATTTATCAAGCTGGAACTCTTTCCGGAAATCCTTTGGCCATGGGCGCCGGCTTAGCTACGTTAAAGGTCCTTAAAACGAAAAAATACTCTTTATTGGATGAAAAAACTAACATTCTTTGTCAGGAGATACAATGCTTGTTTGCGGCAAAAGGCATTGCCGTTTGTATCAACAGAGTTCATTCTATGTTTACTATCTTCTTCCATCAGGGTACTGTTTACGATTTAAACACCGCTCAAAAATCTGATACAGCAATGTTTGCCCGTTTTTTCCATGGTATGTTAAAAAATGGTATCTGGTTGGCGCCATCTCAATTTGAAGCAGGATTTTTATCTTTCGCTCATACACGAAAAGATGTAGACAAAACGATTGATGGCTGTTCCAAAACATTAAAGAATCTATGAACAGCTCATTGACAACTGTCAGTCGATTCTGTAATAGTTTTTAAAATTTTCCTAAAACATTCTTACAAGGAATCAGTTATGACACAAACTTTAACCGCACAGACTTTTTTCGCGGGTAAAAACAAAATCGCTGTCATCGGCCTCGGATATGTAGGGTTGCCCCTTGCGGCGTATTTATCGCGACATTTCAAGGTTATCGGATTTGATATTAATGAAGAAATAGTTTCAGAATTAAAAAAGGGTCACGACCGCACGATGGAATTGTCCGATATTGAATTAAAAAAATCAAAAATTATTTTTACTTCCAGACAATCCGACCTTTCCTCAAGCAAGCTTTTTATTGTTGCTGTTCCTACACCGGTCGATCATTTTCATGTTCCCGACCTCACCGCTATCGAAAATGCATCGGCTATCATCGGAAGGCAAATGTCCTCCGGTTCTTGTGTAGTTTACGAATCTACAGTATATCCGGGTGTAACTGAAGATATTTGCGTTCCGATACTGGAGAGGGAATCCAAATTGAAATTCGGCAGAGATTTTACGGTGGGCTATTCCCCTGAGCGTATCAATCCCGGCGATAAAATTCACACCATCAGCAATACGACAAAGATTATCTCTGCCTCGGACGCTGCCACATTGAATTTACTGGAAGGCATCTATAGTGCTGTTGTTAAAGTCAATTTGCATCGTGTGTCGTCAATAAAGATTGCCGAAGCAGCCAAGGTTATTGAAAATACGCAACGTGATATTAACATAGCGTTGATGAATGAACTGGCCATTATTTTTAACAGAATGGGGTTAGACACTCTTGAAGTATTAGAAGCCGCGGGAACAAAATGGAATTTTCTTTCCTTCCGTCCCGGGCTTGTCGGCGGGCATTGTATCGGTGTCGATCCCTATTACCTGACTTACAAAGCGGAAAGTATCGGCTACCGTCCGGAAGTCATTCTGGCCGGACGTAGAATTAACGATAATATGGGTAAATATGTCGCCCAAAAAACAATTAAAATGTTGATTGCATCCGGCATCCAGGTAAAGAAAGCACGTGTCGCTGTATTGGGACTATCCTTTAAAGAAAACGTACCTGATTTGCGTAACACGAGAGTTATCGACATAATAAATGAACTGAAAGATTATGGTGTTGAAGTTTTAACTCACGATCCTCTGGCTGACCCTCTTGAAGCTCGTCAATACTACAACATTGAGCTTGCTTCTCTAAATAGGATTAAAAATGTTGATGCTGTTGTTTTGGCTGTAGCACACAACAGTTACAAAGAAATGGGACTTACACGTATTGCCGGACTATGTCGTAAAAATTTTCCTGTTTTACTCGATATAAAAGCTGTCTTTGAACCGGCAAAAGCCAAATCATCAGGAATTAATTACTGGCGCTTGTAATATTTAAACATCTTAAGGACATAAAATGAAAAAAGCTTTTATTACCGGCATCACCGGACAGGACGGTTCTTATTTATCAGAGTTTTTGCTAAATAAAGATTATGAAGTTCATGGTTTGATCCGTCGCTCGAGCACTTTTAATACAGAACGTATTGATCATCTTTACCATGATTTTCATGACCCAGACGCAAAATTATTTCTTCATTACGGTGACTTAAGCGTTTCCGGTCAATTGATGGATCTACTGCACTCCATTCAACCTTCCGAAATTTATCATTTGGGAGCCCAAAGTCATGTGCGCGTAAGTTTCGATATGCCCGAATACACCGGTGATGTCACTGGATTAGGAACTTTGAGGATTTTAGAGGCAATACGCAAAACCGGAATTAAAGCTAAATTTTACCAGGCATCATCAAGCGAAATGTTTGGGGCGGCACCACCTCCTCAAAATGAAAAAACCATCTTTCAGCCTCGTAGTCCTTATGCTGCTGCTAAAGTTTATGCATATCATGTTGTACAAAATTATCGCGACGCTTACGGACTTTTTGCCACTAATGGCATTCTTTTTAACCACGAATCACCACGACGTGGAGAAACATTTGTTACCCGAAAAATAACGCGCGCAGCGACACAAATCAAACTTGGACTGAAAGACAAACTTTATCTCGGCAATTTGGAAGCTAAGAGAGACTGGGGTTTTGCAGGAGATTTTGTGGAAGCCATGTGGCTTATGTTACAGCAGGATAAACCTGATGACTTTGTAATCGCCACCGGAGAAACACATTCAGTACAGGAATTTACTCAAAAAGTTTTCAGTAAGCTCGATTTAGACTACAAAAGATATGTTTTTATTGATCCACGTTATTTTCGTCCCACGGAGGTCGATGTTTTGCTGGGCGACGCATCCAAAGCAAAAAAGATGTTAAATTGGAAACCGAAAGTAACTTTTGATGGTCTCATTGATATGATGGTTGCAAACGATCTGGAACTTGCAAGAAAAGAAAAAACTCTTGTGGACGCAGGTTTCTCCTATAATAAAAACCATCATCATACTTAATTCTAATAGAGAGAATAGTGATTGATGAAAAATAAACGTATAACAGTTACCGGTGGTAAAGGATTTTTAGGAAGCCATCTATTAAGGAATTTAAAAGATCACGGCTGCGCCAATATCAAAATTGTTGATCTTCCCGAATACAACCTTACCAATATTACCGACGTTCAACGAATGTATGAAAAAACTAAACCCCAAATAGTTATTCACCTTGCCGCCAAGGTCGGCGGCATAGGTTTTAATCAGGAAAAGCCGGCGGAACTTTTCTACGATAACTTAATTATGGGCGCGCAACTGCTTCACGAAGCCTATCTTCATAATATCGAAAAATTCGTCGCATTAGGAACAATATGCGCCTATCCAAAATTTACACCCGTACCGTTTAAAGAAGAAGATATCTGGAACGGATACCCGGAGGAAACCAATGCTCCATACGGAGTAGCGAAAAAAATGATGCTGGTACAATCACTAGCTTATCGTAAGCAATATGGTTTCAATTCAATTTTTTTACTTCCGGTAAACCTTTACGGTCCGGGAGATAATTTCGATCCGCGTTCATCACATGTTATTCCCGCTTTAATAAAAAAATGCTTTGATGCCATTGATAATAAATCCGATAAATTGGAAGTATGGGGCACTGGTACAGCGACAAGAGAATTTTTTTATGTGGAAGATGCCGCCGAAGCGATTTATCAGGCAACTTTATCTTACAATAAAAGTGAACCAGTTAATATCGGTACCGGTTCCGAAATATCCATTAAGAATTTGACAAAACTTATTGTGAAATTAACCGGTTTCACTGGAAAAATTTCTTGGGATAAATCCAAACCCGACGGGCAGCCCAAACGAATGCTTGATACTTCGAAAGCATTAAAAGAATTCGGCTTTACTGCCCGAACAGATATTATCACAGGACTATCTAAAACCATTGAATGGTATAGGAAAAATCGTCGTTTACTAAGAAAATGAACGCCGGTCATATTTTTATTGACTTATAGTTTTAGTCATGTTAAGGAACACCAAGTAAAATGGATAAAGATTTCCGAAAGTATGCTATGCAAATGGCTTTAGCGAGTAGCATCGGTATAGCAATGGTCTTGGCTATCTTTGGTTGTCTTTTACTGGGAAGTTATTTAGATCGTAAATTCGAGTCAGGTCATGTTTTTACAGTTGTTTTTATGTTGATAGGAATTGCGGCCGGATTTAGGAATATATACGTTTTAATTAAAAAAAATTTTACGGATGAAGAACCGATAATAAAGAGTTTAAAAAGTGAACCTCATCGTCAAAGACCCGCTCCAAAATAAAATTGAAATAGTCAACTGGATTGTCCTGGCTGTTCTTTTTGTTTCCGCATTAATATTAACTCCTATTAAATTTTCATTGGGAATACTTCTTGGAGGATTCATCAGCATTGTCAATTTTTATTGGATGGAACGCGGTTTGCGCGACCTTTTCACCAATAATTCTAAAAGTATAAAAGCTCGTATAATTATTAAATATTACATCCGATTGGCAATAATAGCCATTGTTTTATATTTTCTCGTTGCCTATGGCACAGTAAATGTCATTGGATTACTTATTGGACTTTCCGTGGTCGTAATCAACATTATCATCACGCTGATCACCACTATGGCAAAAAAAAAATTAATTGAGGAGGTTATCAAGTAGAATATGCATCCGCTGCTTTTCCTAGAAAATCATTATGTTCCTGTACAAATCATGTACGCGTTGTTTGTCGGAACCCTTTTGGCCACCATTTCTTTCCTGGTCACAAGGCGTTTGGCTATTTATCCGAATAAGTTCCAAAACATAATGGAAGTGATTATTGGAGGGTTTGACTCTCTGCTCGATGAAATCATGGGACACAACGGCAGAAAGTTTTTCCCGTTGATAGCAACGCTGGGATTATTTATTCTTACTTCCAATCTGATAGGTATAGTCCCAGGTTTTGAATCACCCACAGCAAATATTAACACAAACCTTGCTATGGCTCTGGTTGTATTTTTTTCTACTCATGTTGTTGGAGTTAAAGAGCATGGATTAAAATACTTCAAACAATTCTTGGGTCCGGTGATGTGGCTAGCACCTCTTATGGTAATAATTGAAATTGTAAGCCATATATCACGTCCGCTTTCTTTGACTTTCCGGCTATTCGGTAACATAAAAGGCGAAGATATTGTCCTTTTGGTTGTTCTTTTTCTTGTACCATATTTTGTTCCACTGCCAGTTTTTGCCCTGATGGTTTTTACATCTATAGTACAGACACTGGTTTTTATGCTTTTGTCCATGATGTATATTGCCGGTGCCATGGAAGAAGGCCATTGATATAATAATAGTATATTTATCAACAGAACCGCAATACGAAAATTTAATTAATATTTTGTGTAGCGGTTCTGTTTTTTTATGTTTCTACATTAAAGTTATTTTTCGTTTTATTCTCAAAAAATAATAATCTAAATAAAAATTATTAAATTCCATGTTATCCTTATTTTTTACCAAACTTCATCTTGCTATTTACGATAGACTTCATTAGTACTATTTTATAAAACATGACCATTATATTAACAATGTTAGGAATGTTGCATGTACAGTCTGGGAATTAACATAGGTTCTTCCAGTGTTAAAGTAACTATGCTGGAAGGAAATGACGTTTCATGGAGTGAAGTTGAACCCCATGAAGGCAATTTTCTTCATACTCTCGAAAAAGTTTTATCGTCGCATAATATACCGGATAATATCAATGCACTGGCTACCGGCACTGAAGGCAGACACCTTTTAAATATTAAGAACGTGATTGAACCACTCTGTATTGAAGAAGCTCTTCAACACCTTAATTATAATGTTGACGCGATAGTGTCACTAGGCGGCGAAGATTTCGTGGTTTATACCATCGATAAATACAATAAGATAATAAAGAGTTTCTCGGGAAATAAATGCGCTTCCGGCACCGGCGAATTTTTTAAACAGCAGCTTACCCGGATGAATATGAGCCTTAATGACATCAGTTCCATATCGGAACAACGGCGAGTTTTGAAGCTTTCCTCCAGGTGTTCCGTGTTCATGAAAAGTGACTGCACCCACCGCCTGAATAAAGGCGAAGCTGACAAGGTTGATATTGTCCTGTCGTTATCCGATGTGATGGCCACTAAAGTGGTTGATTTTATCAAGAGGGCAAAAATAACGAGAGGCAAGGTGCTTCTTGTCGGCGGCGTTACACAAAATCAGTACATAGTTCACTTTATCCGTGAGCGAATGCCGGAAATTAAATTTATAATTCCTGATCAGGCATCATATTTTGAGGCTTACGGGGCGGCGCTTATGGCCGGAAATTCAGGAAGCACATTAAATTCGCTGAGTAATCTTTTTTTATCCAACAAAATTCAATTTAATCGTTTTAAAAGCTTAAAGACGGCAGAAGGCAAAGTAACCTACCTTCCCTCCCCCAAAGCCAAAGTTATAGCCGGGAAAGAATATATTCTGGGCGTTGATGGAGGATCAACGACGACCAAGGCCTGCTTAATAGATATGGAAACAAATGAGATAACAGCATCTTTCTATGGCCGTACCTATGGTGATCCGGTTAAAGCGCTAAAGTATTGTCTGGCCAAAATAAAACAACAAATAAATAAAGATATCGGTAATGGGAAAATAAATATCACAATTGCCGCAACAACCGGATCTTCGCGAGAACTACTCGGTGTATTTCTGGAAACTCCGGCTGTATATAATGAGATTATCGCACACACTGTGGGTACAACTTTTTACAACGATAACATTGATACAATCTTCGAAATCGGCGGACAAGACGCCAAATATGTTTTTCTGAAGAACAAAGTTCCGATAGATTATGCTATGAACGAAGCATGTTCGGCAGGAACCGGCTCGTTTCTTGAAGAATCGGCGCAGGGTGATTTGAATATCACTAACGCTTCAGAAATCGGCAATATTGCTCTTCGGGCCGCGGAACCGCTTAAATTCGGCGAGCACTGTTCGGCTTTCATCAATTCGGATGTTCGCAAGGCAATCCAGCAAGGAGCTTCACGCGAA
>AWGX01000284.1 GCA_000495415.1 Smithella sp. ME-1
ATGATATCGAGGCGGCAAGGAGGATGTGACGAGACGTATTAGTAATACGTTGAGGAAACTGACGACGCGGCCAACAAAGATAGCGCTTTTATTTAGAGATGGTTCACGTATTCAGCGGCTTTTTCTCCGGCCACATAACCTGTAGAGAAAGCAGCCTGCAAATTATAACCGCCGGTATCGGCGTCTATGTCCATAACCTCACCGCAGAAGTATAATCCTTTAATTAGTTTGGAAGCCATTGTACGTTGATCGATTTCATCGAGCGAAACGCCGCCAGCGGTAACAATAGCTTTTTCGAGTGGTAAGGGTGATTTAATATTAAAGCGCAGGGCTTTGAAAAGCTCTACAATTTTTCCTCTCTCCGGGGCAGTTATCTGATGCGCCAGTTTTTCTTTATCAATGCCGGTCAGTTCGATAAACGGTTCAATCATCTTGGCGGGAAGGTACTCTTTCATGATACCGGATATTTTTCTCTTGCTGTGTTTCTCCAGATCATTTTGCAGGCGCTTGCGCAACTGCTCGCGCGATAGAGCCGGTTTCAGATCAATTAGTATGGATACAGGACCTTTCTCCAAAGCTTCAACGACGGACAGACTAATCAGTAAAATAATCGGCCCGCCCAAGCCGAAATGCGTGAAAAGCATTTCCCCGAAGCGGCTTTCGATTATTGGCGGGCGCGGCCTTTTCTTTTCCCCGCGTCCATAAACACAATCAGGCGTTAGCGTGGGGTCGATTGTGGCAGCTCCTCCTTGAAACGCTGTAATGCGAACATTGCGCAGACTTACTCCCTGCATGGATTGGGCAAGTTTCTGCTCGCGGACAATCAAGGGAACTAATGCCGGTTTAGGTTTTATGATGGTGTGTCCGAGTGCGGCGCTTATCTTATAGCCATCGCCGGTGGACCCGGTGGAAGGCCAGGTAGCGCCTCCTGTTGCCATAATTACAGCTTTGCAATGATAGATTCCATGTTCTGTTTTAAGGCCACAAATAACATTATTTTTTATTATAATGCTGTTAACTTTGGTGTTTAGTTTTGTTTGTACATTGTTAACGGAGAGATATTTTCTGAAGACTCGTAAAACATCATGGGCGTTATCGGATATAGGAAATATTCTGCCGCCGCGTTCCAACTTGGTAGCCAGACCGTACTTGTTTAAGAAGTCGAGTAATTCGGGACGGAAAAAATTATGAAAAGCGCCGAAAAGAAAACGGCCATTGTTGCCGTACATGGAAATAAAATTTTTAAGCTCCGCCGAATTGGTTAGGTTGCAACGTGTCTTACCGCTGACCAGAATTTTTTTACCGCAACCGTCAGTTTTTTCGATTAAAAAAACTTTTGCGCCGCATTCCGCAGCACGACCTGCGGCCATAAGACCAGCGGCTCCACCTCCCACAACGATAATGTCCCAATCCATATTCTCTTCGTTCATGTGTTCATTTCCACTTTTTTTGTGGACGTAACATGAAAGGATATGGCCGGTCAATCCTGCATCATATTATTCCTTAAAAAAACTAATTTTTCCCCTGGGTTTGCCATGAGTACCAGGAATATATTTGATGAATAATTCCCCAGCAGTGGGGAATTATTCATCGTTTGCCAAGTAAAAAAGCAGGTTGGTTTTTTAAGTAGAAAATATTAATTAATCATTACAGTCATTTACGAACCACTGATTAATTATTTATATTGGCATGCTAGTTGCTGTTATATGCGTCTGAAATGATACGGGGGTAGTTAATCATGAGGATACCTTTATGCATGGTTGGCTTGTTTTTTATTTTGTCAACTTTTGCTTTTGCCGTTGATAGACCTGCTTCCACTGTTAAGGCCGATACGGTTAAAACAAATATTGTTAAAGCCGCCAGAATGCATGCGACAGGCAAAGTCGTAGAGATCTCCGATGAGGCGGTTAAAATTGAACGCACCGTAAAGGGTGACGTAGAAACTATGGAGTTTGCTTTAGAAAAGCCTGTAAAAAACATCAATATCAATGATTCTGTAAAAATAGACTATACGGAAAGTGAAGGTAAGTTAATAGCATCAAGAGTATCAAAAGTAACTTTTAAGAAAAAAAGATATTAAAATACTTGAAACAAAACCTGTTTCAAGGAAAAAGTAGTTGTTGGTAGGAGTCCCTTAATTAAAAGGGGAATATTAAAATTAAGTGTAATTTAAGGAGGAGTTAAAAGATGAAGCGATTAGTATTGTTTGTTGTTGCATTGGTTTTCGCATTGAGCACCACCGTAATGGCAGCAGATAAGGCAGTTGTTGCTCCTGTAAAGGATGCTGCTGTTGTAGCTGAAAAGGCCGCTGTTGATGTAACGGCTGATGCCGAGAAAGTAGCTGCCGAGAAGAAAGCTAAAGCAGAGAAAAAAGCAGCCGCTAAAAAAGCCAGAGCCGCTAAAAAAGCAGCCGCTAAGAAAGCAGCCGCAGAGAAAGCAGCGGCAGAGAAAGTAGCTGAAGTACCTGCTGCAAAATAAATTTGTAAAAAATTTATAATGTTTTTAAAGAAGGGACAGGTTTTTTACCTGTCCCTTCTTTTAATGACACTCGCTAAGAACAAATGAAGTGAAGTTTGTCCC
>AWGX01000285.1 GCA_000495415.1 Smithella sp. ME-1
TCGATATCATCTTTGATTTAGAAACGGTACAATAATAAGTTAATCTGCATTATTTCTTACTTTTGCCATCATTTTTTAGCCTTATTCCTTTACACAAGACATTCACAGTGATATAATAAAAGCAAAAATAGTGCCAAAAGCAGGATGTTCCGGATTAAATGAAATTTAGTAAGAAAGCTGTCATTATATTTTCGGTAGCAATCGTTTTTTTAGTGATTTTGATTGCCGTTGCATCTGTAATCAAAACCAACATAAGTAAACCTAAAAATTTGCTGAAAGTATTCCAGGATAGCGTTGATCTGCAAATAAAAGGGTTCGTTTATACAGAGGTTGGTGATGCGAATGCCAAATGGGAAGTAAAGGCTGAAACCGCGACGTATGAAAAAAAACAGAACCTTGCTTTATTTGACAAAGTTCAAATAAAATTAACAACTTCTGATGGTAAAGTATTTGTAATGACAGCTGATGAAGGACGCATGCTTATAAAAGAAAAAAATATAGAGATAAAAGGCAACGTTATTATAAATTCCGAAAATGGCGATAAATTTTTCACCGATTATTTGAATTATAGCGATTCCGAAAAGAAATTTTATACTGATGCGCCGGTTACAATGGAAAACAAGCGTATGAAAATAACAGGAAGAGGATTAGCGCTCTTTATTAATAAAGGGGAACTGAATATTCCCTCAATGGTAAAAGCTAAAATAATTTAACAGAGAATTTAAATGATTAGCAAAGTAAATTGTTTATTTGTTGCAGTTGTTGTTTTACTTGCAGCACTTCAAGTTCATGCCGAAAATAATCCATTGATTAAACAATCAGATGATCCCGTCGAAATTACTTCTAACCGGATGGAAGCTTTTAATGAAAAGAAACTTATTGTATTTTCCGGTAACGCTATAGCCACACAAGGCAATAAAGTGCTTAAAGCTGACCAGTTGCGTTTATATTACAAAGAAGAATCCGGCAAAAAAAGTAAAATCGGAACCATTGAGACAGAAAGCGCCGGCGATCTGGAAAAAATAGAAGCGAAAGGAAATGTTTCCTTAACACAAGGAGAAAGAGTGGCAACCGGAGACGAAGCAGTATATCTCAGAGACAGCAATAGAGTTGTTTTAACCGGTAATGCTACGTTAAAAGAGGGTAAAAACATAATCAGGGGAGACCGCGTGATAGTGTTTCTCAATGAAAACAGAGGAATTGTCGAGAGTAATACGCAAAAGCAGGTTAAAGCAATAATTTATCCTCAGGAAAAAAAGAAAGCAGGAGTTAACTAGCGCAAGTATTTATTATGGGCAATTTATCGGCAAAAGGTTTAACTAAAATTTACAATAAGCGAAAAGTCGTCAATCAGATTGATTTGTCGATTTCACCGGGTGAAGTTGTCGGTTTGCTCGGTCCCAATGGTGCCGGTAAAACAACAACTTTTTACATGATTGTCGGATTGATTAAGCCGGATATAGGGGAGATTTTTTTGGATGGAGAAAATATTACAAAATTGCCCATGTATTTAAGAGCTCACAAAGGTTTGAATTATCTGCCGCAGGAACCATCCATTTTCCGTAAACTTACAGTAGAAGAAAATATCCTCGCTATTTTAGAAACCCTTGATTTGCGTGAAGAAGAAAAAAATGAAAGATTGGAAGAGCTTCTCATGGAACTTGATCTGACGGCACTGGCAAAGAATCATGCGTATTCTCTTTCCGGCGGCGAACGAAGAAGAGTGGAAATCACGCGGGCACTGGTCACTCACCCAAAATACATTCTTCTGGATGAACCTTTCGCCGGGATTGATCCATTGGCAGTCGCCGATATTCAAAAAATTATCGGAAAATTAAAAATCAAAGGAATCGGTATAATTATTTCCGATCATAATGTGCGGGAGACTCTTTCCTGCTGTGATCGCGCTTACATAGTCAATGAGGGAGCGGTATTAGTTGAGGGACCCCCGGATAAGATTTCTCAAAGTGAACTGGCGCGAAAGTTTTATTTCGGCGATACTTTTAATTTATAGTAATTATTCAAGAACACGTTTTTATTATGGCGTTTGAGTTAAAACAGAATTTAAAACTTGCCCAACAGTTGATCATGACTCCGCAACTGCAACAGGCGATTAAGTTGTTGCAGTTATCGAGGCAGGAACTTATCGAAACAATTAATCAGGAAATGGAAGAAAATCCTCTTCTGGAAGAATCTTCTCCGGATGAAGGAAATGATGAGGAAGATCACGCGGAGATTGAAGAAGATGTCCAGTCTGTTGAACGCGAAGAAGTAAAAGCGGTTGAGCGGGCAACAGAGCTAACGGGAGAAGGTGACGGTCGCGAAGAATTTGACTGGGCTAATTACCTGGAAGATTACGGACCGGTCGGCGTAACATACGGCAGCAGAGATGGTGAGGCAACATCATGGGACAATATTCTTACTGAAACTCAATCACTGGATAAACACTTAATGTGGCAGATGAATCTTTCGACTTTTACTGAAGAGGAAACGCTTGTCGGCACTCAGATTATAGGCAATCTTGATCAAAATGGTTATTTATGCGCAACGGTTCCGGAAATCATGCAGCTGGAAAATGTAAGCGAGGAGTTTGTTGAATCCGTTCTGAAAAAGGTTCAGGAATTTGATCCGCCGGGAATTGCCGCCCGTAATTTACAGGAGTGTCTTTTAATTCAGGCGAGAATGCTGGGCGTAAAAAATAAGATTATTGAAGTTATCATCAAGGATTATCTTAAAGATCTGGAATTGAAAAATTATGTCCATATTGCCCATAAATTGAAAGTTCCTCTGCGTGAAGTGGAAATGGCTGTATTATTAATAAGTGGAATGAATCCCAAACCGGGCAGTATTTACTCCGAAGAAAAGATCCAGCCGATAATTCCCGATGCATACATCATCAAGGTTGGAGATGAATATAAGATAATTCTAAATGATGATGGTTTGCCGCGGTTGCGAATAAGTAACTTTTATCGTGAAATAATGGCAGGGCTTGCCGATCATGGTCGCGCTGAGGAAGAGAACGGTAAAAGGTATATAAAAGATAAAGTTCAATCGGCTACATGGCTGATTAAAAGCATCCAACAAAGACAAAAAACGATCTATAAGGTGGTGGAAAGCATCGTCAAATTTCAAAGGGGATTTTTTGACAGCGGCATTGATTTCCTGAAACCTCTGGTGCTTCACGATATTGCCAATGATATAGAAATGCACGAATCTACAATTAGCCGTGTAGTGAATAACAAATATGTTCATTCGCCGCAGGGAATTTTTGAAATGAAATACTTCTTCGGCAGTTCCATTAAAAGAACGTCTGAAGGAAATATAGCATCGAAAAGTGTTAAAGAAGAAATAAGGCAAATAGTCAGTGGAGAAGCGCCTAAAAAACCTTACAGCGATTGCGAAATAGTAGAAATATTGCAGGCCAAGGGAATAAATATCGCCAGGCGCACTGTCGCTAAATACAGGGACATGATGGGAATATTGCCTTCGTCCAAAAGGAAGAAATATTTTTAATGTATTATTTTGTTTGGCGGCATTAAAGGCATCATGATGTAAAATATTAATTGACATTTGGTTTTTACATCAATATATGACTGACCTTTATTGTCAGCCCCGACATAAGTTTCAAGAGTAAAATTATTATAATGTTGAGCTGATTAAATTAATTAAGGAGGAGTGATTATGAAGATTTCCGTAACTTTTAGAAACGGTGAAGGTGAGAACTGGCAGAAAGTTTATGCAGAAGAAAGAATTCAGAGATTGAAAAAATATTTGGATGCGCCTGCCGAAGCACATATTATCGTTTCCATGGAAAAATTCAGACATTTTGCAGAAATAAACTTAAGCTCCAGCGGCTGGAATATAAACGCAAAAGAAGAAGCCAAAGATATGCATCTCGCAATTGACAGTTGTATAGAAAAAATTGAGAGACAACTTAAAAAACAAAGAGAAAAAATCAGAGAGCATAAGCCGAGAAGTATTCGCCGAAACAAGGAAATGCTTGATCAGGTAGAAGAAGCGGAAGAAATATCAGTAAATAAGGTTGCAGAAACACGAAAAGTAATTTTAAAACCCATGTCTTTTGATGAAGCAATAATGGAAATAGAAGGAACAAAGGATCGTTTTATCCTGTTCAGGGATTCGTCTTCTGAAAACGTAAGCCTGGTTTATCGCAGGGATGACGGGAATTATGTCCTGATTGAGACAAACAGCTAGCCACTGAGTGAAGCTTATGTCATGACATCGATATTAAAGCTTTTTAAAATTCAAATATTCTCAAAGTATTGATCAGGGCTAGTCGTAGAAAGTTGACCTGATAAAAAGGTTTTTGTGTGGTTGAATAAAAACAATTAAAAAAAATCAGAAAAGGATGTTTTCTGAAAATACAATAGGTGTGGTAAATGCCTCTGGAGCAATTTTTAAAAACTGAATATGTTAAATCTAGTCTATTGGCAAAAACAAAAGTTGCAGCGTTAAATGAGCTGGTTGATACCGTAATACATGGTGGCCTTAAGCTTGATTCATCATCGATTGTTGAAATTTTAGTGCAGAGGGAAAATCTTGGTTCTACCGGAATAGGCGACGGAGTCGCCATTCCTCATGGGAAAACATCCGCGATTGATGATCTTGTTGTTGCTTTCGGGCGCAGCATGGAAGGTATTGATTATGATTCTGCAGATGGAAAGCCCGTATATCTTTTCTTCCTTTTGCTGGCGCCGGAAAACTCGGCCGGTCAGCATCTAAAAGTTCTGGCCAGGATTTCTAAAATGTTAAAAAAAGAAAATTTCCGTGAGATGCTTTTAAAAGCAAAGTCCTCGAATGATTTGTACAAAATAATTATTAATCAAGATAATATTTGCATTTCCTGAAAATCAAGCTGACCATCCATTTTTCGACCTGTAATCAATTTCTGGCTATTTTGAAAATAATTTGTTAAAAAAAAACATGCGACAGTCTAAAAAGGGTGATAATAAAATAAAAAATCTTCGAGTCGTGATTATAACCGGTCTTTCCGGTTCGGGTAAAAGTACCGCACTCAGAGCTTTGGAAGATATTGGATTCTTCTGCGTCGATAACCTTCCTGTTATTTTGTTACCGAAATTTCTTGCCATAACAACACTCTCTTCTCCGGAAATAAAACGAGTGGCCATGGTCATGGATTTACGGGAAAGAAGCTTTCTCGATAAGTACCAGAAAATATTTGCGGGACTAAAGCAAAAAGGATACAAAATTGAGATTCTTTTCCTGGAATCCAGCGACGAATCTCTATTACATCGCTTTAGTGAGACCAGACGTATTCATCCTCTTTCCGAAAGGGGAATGATTATGGAAGGCATCCTGATGGAAAGAGAAAAGTTATCATCCTTAAAAAAAATGGCTGACAAAATTATTGATACAACTTCTGTTAATGTTCATCAGCTAAAAGACATAGTGCAACGTCAATTTTTGCCATCCTCCAGAAATAAGAAAATGGCCATTAATATGACTTCCTTTGGCTATCGTTATGGATTGCCTGCTGATGCTGATCTTGTCTTTGACGTAAGGTTTCTGCCCAACCCTTATTTTGTTGAAAATTTAAAAAATTATGACGGGCATAATGTTGAAGTGCAGAACTACGTTATGCATAACAAACAAAGCAAGGAATTTCTGAAAAAAATATTGGATTTAATGAATTTACTCATTCCCCTGTATGAAAAAGAGGGGAAAGTGCGCTTGAATATTGCCATGGGTTGCACGGGTGGAAAGCATCGTTCCGTAGTTATGGCTAATAAACTGGCATCGCATTTCTCGTCGATGAAATATCTGGTCAATCTAAACCATCGCGATATTAATAAAAATTAGAAGAGTTCATAAAGCCTTCTCTTTATTAGAGAGAAGGAAAAGAATATTGCTACCTGATGATATTGTTTTTAATCCAATGCGGATCCCACCACTCCTGCGGATTGACAAATTGTCCACCGGCAAGAATACTGAAATGCAGATGATCTCCACCCGCTAGACCGGACAATCCGGAATTGCCGATTTTTTCACCCTTCGCCACATTCTTGCCGACGCTCGTATTAATGACTGATAAATGTGCATATAAACTGAACAATCCCAGGCCATGATCAATAATGACGGTATTTCCGTAAATGCCCAATACCCCCATGAAGACAACAACACCGCTGTTGGATGCTTCAATAGGTGCCTGAGCATTGGATGCCAGGTCAACCCCGTTGTGAATAGATTCACCGACAATTTTACGATCCAAGACATAATCTCTCTTGTCACCGTAAAGAGCCATGGGAGCCGCATTACTCATGCGCAGAAAAGTTCCTTCCCAAAGAGCTTTAGGTGTTGATTTTTTGCAAATATTTTGAATGGTCAGAAAATTCTCGTTACGTGTTTGAGAATTGATATAGGTAAATACTTCCAGGGGAGTTTTGCCTTGCAAAGATGGAATCATTGCTTGAAATTCAGGCATTTTCTGCTGTAAAAAACTTTCACTCAAATTCATTTTATCGTGACGGAATTTCTTTGCCTTAATAACGCAGGGAAAGGAAATATTTGTTTCGTTGCCGGTTTCATCGCGAGCGAGAATCATTATTCTGGTCTTCGTTTTATCTGCATCCATCGGTACGGAGAAATAAATTACATAAGAAGCTTTATTGTCAATGAATGTGGCTTGGCCGGGAGTAAAATAATCATTAACATAAACTCCTGTATCAGTAATTTTTTTTGATGACTGATAAGCGATAAAGCCTGTACCACCCTGATTTATGTAATTGACCGTTTTCAGCAGATTAATCTGTGGTGGGATTGTATCAATTTTCACGTTTTGGGATAGAATATTTTGATTTTTGAAAAGAGAATGGTCCGTGGCCGAAACTTTGATAGTGGCCGGTCCGTCATGGAGTTTCAAATCAGCTGTATTTACTACAATTGATAAGATTTCCTGTTTTTTCCCTTTGGAGGAGATTATTTTATCTGCCAAAATCTGGCCTTTGTTATCCTGAATAATTTCCACATTCAAGCGGGAAAGACCGCTCTGTGAATCGGAAAAATTAATTTCCAATGTTTTTTGTCTGCCAATGGCGGTGACATCTTGAGCAAACTTGATTGCAGGTTTTCCTAATTCCACATAACTGCCGAAGAAAAACCAACCCAGAACAACGATAACTAAAATGGCTATAAAGATTTTGATATATAATAAATTGAATCTTTTCATAATAATCCCCTGAAAGTGTGAGATGATATGTCTGGGGCTTATAATAGCTTTAATGATGTTTTGCAAGACAAATCTACCCGCAAAAGAAAGGTTCGTTCAATCCTAAATTTTTCTAAAATATATTGAAGATAATAAAGATAATTATGCCTTGATATTGTTGAAAAGCGCTGTTATATTTCGCAAATAGATTGAGTGCAGTTGTATTTCGGAAGAGGGGTTTGAATAAAAATATATCGGGAAGATTAATGATATGCTGGAGAACAAAAAAATTGTTTTAGGTGTTACCGGAGGCATTGCCGCCTACAAGGCGGCGGAATTAATTCGTGCGCTCATTAAAAAAGGGGCTCAGGTAAAAGTTATCATGACGAAAAGCGCAAAAGAATTTATCACGCCCTTAACACTTCAAACACTTTCGCAGAATCAGGTCTATACAGATATGTTTGTTCCGGCGGATAAATATGAAATGGCGCATATAACGCTTGCCGAATTTGCCGACGCATTTGTTATTGCACCGGCAACGGGCAATATAATTGGGAAAATTGCTTCAGGCATTGGTGATGATTTGTTATCCACTGCAATTATGGCTCAGGAAAAACCAACGCTTATTTGTCCGGCAATGAATGATAAAATGCTTGCTAATCCCATAGTTCAGGAAAACATAAATAAGCTCAAAAAACTCGGTTATGTTGTTATGGAAAGTGCTCAGGGTGAATTGGCGTGCAAAACAACTGGAAAAGGTCGCCTTCCCGATATCGCGGATATTGTCGAAGAAATAGAAACGCTTCTTACTCCCAAGGATTTAAAAGGAAAGAAAATTCTGATTACGGCTGGTCCTACTGAGGAACCTTTGGATCCGGTACGTTTTATTACCAACTTATCATCAGGTAAAATGGGCTATGCTCTGGCCATTGAGGCACACAGAAGGGGTGCTGACGTTACTTTAATCAGCGGTCCGACCAACCTGCCACTGCCGCCGATGCGAAAAATAATAAAAGTGCGCACCGCAAAAGAAATGTATAAGGCAGTGATAGATAATTATAGAAAGACTGAAATAATTATTAAGGCTGCTGCCGTTGCGGATTATTCTCCAAAAACATTGGCTGCAGAAAAAATCAAAAAAGATAAAAAAACTCTTTCGCTCGACCTGAAAAATAATCCGGACATAATTGCTGAAGTTGGAAAGAACAAGGGTGGGCGAATACTGGTAGGTTTCGCGATGGAAACTCAAAATCTATTGGCCAATGCCCGGGAAAAATTAAGAAAGAAAAATATGGATTTGATTGTCGCCAATAATTTGCGGGAGGAAGGTGCCGGTTTCCGGACGGATACAAATATAATTACCATAATTGATCGTACAGGGAAAACAGAATCATTGGGGAAAATGACCAAAATCGAAGCGGCGGGCGCGATTCTTGACCGCGTAAAGAAAATAATTGATGGGAATAAAAAAAAGAAAAAATAATGGATGAAATTATTTCAGATATGGTAAAAAATGAATTACAGGCGGAATTGCTTGGTGCCGTTAAAGCGCTGAAAGGACAGGTGATAAACAAAAATAGTTTATCTGTGGGAATTGAATGGGGAAATAAACGACAAACAATTAAAGAAGAAAAGTCATCTTCGCGAAGTCAAGAGGAACTGTTAAAGATAACTTGTCAGGAAATGTCAAATTGTCAGCTTTGTCCTCTGGGCAAAACAAGAAAGAATCTTGTTTTCGGCAGCGGTAACCCTGAAGCGAAAATAGTTTTTGTTGGTGAAGCCCCCGGTGCTGATGAAGATGAACAGGGTCTTCCTTTTGTGGGAAGGGCGGGACAATTGTTGACGGATATTATCAAGGCAATGGGTTATCAGCGCAAGGATGTTTATATTTGTAATATAATTAAGTGCCGTCCGCCGGGTAACCGCAATCCGCAGCCGGATGAAATAAGCAAGTGTGAGCCGTTCTTAAAAAAACAACTGCAGATTATATCACCAAAAATAATCTGTGCTTTAGGAACCTTTGCCGCGAAGACATTGTTGAATACGGAAATACCCATATCAGCACTGCGCGGCCGTTTTCATTCCTACGAAGGAATTAAGTTAATGCCGACATATCATCCGGCGTATCTTTTGCGAAATCCTTCAGCTAAAAAGCAAGTTTGGGAGGATGTCCAGATGATAATGAAAGAAATTAAGCCTTAATAATTCAAAACAATGAATAGAAGAGGTGTGACAATGTCCAGAAAGTTTATTTATACATTGATTGCGATGATTGTAATCATTAGTTTCGGAGCTTGGGCCGATGAAAAAAAACCTTTGTTTAATGTCATTACAATTGATGGAGTTATTACATCTCCGACGGCGAAATATGTTGCCAACAGTATAAAAGATGCGGAACAAGCAAACGTTGAAGGACTGATAATTTTACTTGATACACCAGGTGGAATGGACACGGCGATGCGCGATATAGCCAAGAGTATTCTTAATGCGCCTATGCCTGTAATTGTTTTTGTTTATCCTTCCGGAGCTCGCGCTGCATCGGCCGGAGTAATTATTACTCAAGCTGCTCACATAGCCGCGATGGCTCCCGGGACAAATATAGGCGCTGCTCATCCCGTGGCGATAGGTCTTGGCGGCGGAAAAGACATGGATAAAACCATGTCCCAAAAAGTGGAAAATGACGCGGCTGCTTATGCCCGCAGTATTGCGAAGACCAGAGGACGTTCGGAGGAATGGGTGGAAAAAGCCGTGCGCAAAAGTGAATCAATAACAGCAGACGAAGCGCTAAAATTAAAAGTGGTCGATTTAGTAGCTTCCGATGTGGAAAAACTTTTAGCATCTATTGATCAGAGAGAAGTTAAACTGGCTAAGGGTAAAAAGAAAATATCGACAAAAAATGCCATGATCAGCAATAAAAAAATGGGAACAAGACAGGGTATTCTTTCGGCTATTTCCGATCCCAATATTTCATATATTCTTTTGTTAATAGGTTTGGCGGGACTTTATTTTGAACTTTCCACGCCGGGTGCAATTTTACCTGGAGTAATCGGAGGCATATCGCTGTTGCTGGCTTTTTTCGGCTTGTCGGCCTTGCCGGTAAATTATACCGGAATTTTATTAATAATTTTTGGTGTAATTTTATTTATTGCGGAGATTAAAGTTATGAGTCATGGTATGTTGACAGTTGGAGGAATAATTTCGTTGGTCTTGGGATCGCTACTGTTATTCGATACACCTGAACCGGCACTGAAATTGTCTTTTCAGGTTCTAATTCCAGCCGTTTTATTGGTCTCCGGTTTCTTCATCGTGGTTATCTGGCTGGCTGTTAAAGCGCATTTGCGTAAACATTTTTCAGGTGCGGAGTCAATGATCGGCGATGAAACAGAGATGCTGACAGACATCAATGAAGAAGGAAAGGTCTTTGTCAGAGGAGAATATTGGAATGCAAAAAGCGAAAAACCGATTAAAAAAGGCGCAAAAGTAAAAGTAATCAGAGTTGAAGGATTAAGTTTAGTTGTAGAAGAAGTAATTAAATAATATCTAATAAAAGAAGGAGGAAGATTTTAATGATAGGGACATTTTCTTTGCCGATGATAGTAGTTGTCGTGCTGGTGGTTATGTTTTTGGCCGCAGCAATTCGAATAATGAATGAATACGAAAGAGCTGTTATTTTTCGTTTGGGTCGCATCAGAGATGTCAAAGGACCGGGATTAATCATTATTATCCCTGGCATTGACAGAGTTGTCAAAGTAGATATGCGGACAATCACCATGGATATTCCTCCACAGGATGTAATTACCAAGGACAACGTGTCCATTAAAGTAAACGCAGTTGTGTATTTTCGCGTTATGGATGCCAATGCGGCGGTAGTAAATGTAGAGAATTATCTCTATGCAACCTCTCAGCTGTCCCAAACCACATTGCGCAGTGTTTGCGGACAAGTGGAATTGGATGAAATTCTCTCAGCACGGGAAAAAATCAATATGCATTTGCAGGAAATACTGGATCGCAGCACAGGACCATGGGGTATCAAAGTATCATTGGTTGAAGTAAAGCAAATTGACTTACCCGAAGAAATGAAACGGGCTATAGCCAAGCAGGCGGAAGCAGAGAGAGAAAGACGCGCTAAGGTTATCAGTGCTGAAGGCGAATTTCAGGCGGCGCAGAAACTGATAGAAGCCGCGGCGCTAATGGAAACACAGCCGATGTCTTTGCAATTGCGTTATTTGCAGACATTGAATCAGATTGCCGCGGAACATAATTCAACAATCTTGTTTCCCATACCCATTGATTTATT
>AWGX01000286.1 GCA_000495415.1 Smithella sp. ME-1
CGTGTCGGGACTACTGGGGAACATGTTTATTTTCGTCCCGCGCTTCATAATACAAGAAGAAGCGGATGTCAACCTCTATTAAATATTTGTGTAAAATTTAAAATTAGTTCGTAAATTATCAAAAAACTAAATTGTTTTAATGATTTTGCATAGTTTATTACTAAAATATTTTCTACTAAACCGTATCATTTTCTTGCCTCATAAATCACGATAGGATATAAAAGTGCACTTTTTAAAGAACGGTATAGGGAATGGGTTCAAAAGCCAAAGTGGGAAGTCAGGAATTTTTAAAAAAACACGTACTGGATAAAGGATTGTGTACAGGTTGTGGCGCTTGCGTTAATCTTTGTCCATATCAGGTTATTTATCACGATCGCACGGTGCAATTACATAAATGTGATCTGGAAGATGGCAAGTGTTACTCTTTTTGCCCCAGAGCGGCAACAGATCTTACGGCTCTAAGAAAACATCTTTTCGAACGGGATGATATGACGCCGGAAATCGGCGCAGTAAAAGGTTATTATTTTACTCAGGCTGTTGATCCTGAATTACGTGCGGCCGCACAGCATGGAGCAACGGTGACGGTTTTAATGGAGTTGGCGCTGGCCGAAGGTTTGATTGATTCTGCTATCGTTTCTATCCGCAATCAGGACTTTATGCAAAATGGTGCTATTGTAAAAAATAAAACAGAGATAAGGAAAAATGCCGGAAGTAAATTTACTGTGTCGCCTACGGTGGCGGCTTTTCATCAACTGGTCACGCAAGAATATGGAAATACAGGAGTTGTGGCAACCCCCTGTCAAGCGCTGGCGCTGGCCAAGATGAGGCTGAACAAAACAAATGAGAATGAAAACAAAATCAATCAATTGAAACTGGTTATTGGTTTGTACTGCGGCTGGACACTTTCCGCGGAAAAATATGCAAAGTTGCTTTTGAAGAGAAATATTGCTCTGGAATCAATCACCAAAATGGATGTTCCGGCAGGTAAAAATATTCTGGAATTTTATACTAATAATGGCGTGAAATCGCTTCCGATTGAAGAAGTCCAGGCGTGTATTCGCGAATCCTGCCGATATTGCATGGACAGTACAGCGGAGTATGCCGATGTTTCGGTCGGCTCGGCGCGTTTTGCAGGAAGTTGGGAAGAAGTTCGTCATTGGAATCAATTGATTGTGCGAACAGCAAAAGGCAAAGAATTGGTTGATCTGGCCGTGAAAAGAGGCGTTCTAAAAATTCGAGAGGCTTCGCAGGAAAATTTATATGAACTTAAGGATGCGGCGGTAAAGAAGAAAAAAGAAGCTCTGAAAAATATTATCCGGAAAAGCGGCTCAATCAGAAAGCTGCTGTATTTGGATGGTGGTGATCCGGTAGTAAAAAAATATTTGGGAATTCAAAAGAAGAGAAGCAAAAAGAAAAATAAATAAAAAATTTCTGTCATTCCCGCGAAGGCGGGAA
>AWGX01000287.1 GCA_000495415.1 Smithella sp. ME-1
CCGTCGCCGGCGGTTCAGTAGAAGAGGTAATATAATTTGTTAGAAGGGCTGGGCAGTGTATCCAAAGTTCCGGAATTGCAAAGAAGGATTTTGTTCACAATCCTTCTTTTGGGTGTTTATCGTATAGGTGTTTACATCCCTACACCCGGAATCGATAATGTAGCTCTATTAGCTTATTTTGAACATGCCCAAGGTTCATTATTTGGCCTGATGGACATGTTTGCCGGTGGCGCTTTTAGTAATTTTTCTATTTTTGCGTTGGGCATTATGCCCTACATTAGCGCTTCAATTATTTTGCAGTTATTAACTATTGCCGTTCCTCATTTGGAGAGGCTTTCTAAAGAAGGTGAAACCGGCAGGCGTAAAATTACGCAATAC
>AWGX01000288.1 GCA_000495415.1 Smithella sp. ME-1
AAGCCATACCTTTTTCATTACTTACCTTCCTTCAAGAATTGCCGTTGCGGCTTTCACAGTGGCATCCTCGTGAATAATTGCCTTGATGGCCTTGATCATCCGGGAGGGATATTCATGCTGAAAAACATTCCGGCCAATGGAAACGCCGCCACCACCGGCAAGTATGGCATTTTTGATATTTTTCAAAACATCAATGTCACTTTTTGCCTTTTCGCCGCCTGCTATCAAAACGGGAAC
>AWGX01000289.1 GCA_000495415.1 Smithella sp. ME-1
TTCCACCCCCTGCCCCCGCCAGCGCGGAGCCCGGCGAATGCTGGGGGGACATTATTCATTACCTGTATTCAATACATGCAATTAAGACACAGTCTCTTCGCGGGCATGACAGAGTAAATGAACATTTTTTCCATTGCTAAGAATAACTGAATATGTTAAAAAATTTTGTTTTAAATTACAGGTCTAAATTATGGAAAAAATTACAGCAATTCGGGGATTTAAAGATATTTTGCCGGAAGATGCACGGCGCTTCTGGAAAATTGAATCTACTGCCCGTCAGATATTCAATTCTTTCGGTTTTCGGGAAATCCGCACTCCTATTATTGAAAAAACGGAACTTTTCCGCCGCAGTATAGGGGAAACAACGGATATCGTCGAAAAGGAAATGTATACTTTTACGGATCGTGATTCTGAGCTTTTAACCTTAAGGCCGGAAGCCACTGCTTCCATCATTCGCGCCTATATCGAACATAATATATTCGCCGCTGAACAGACAACCAAGCTTTTCATGATTGGGCCTATGTTTCGTCGCGAAAGACCGCAAAAGGGGCGTTTCCGTCAGTTTAATCAAATTGATGTGGAATTTTTTGGCGAAGACAGTCCGCAATCCGACGCGGAAATAATTTTTATGCTGATGCATTTTTTAACAAGTGCCGGCTTAAAAAATCTGCTGCTGGAAATAAATTCTCTGGGCTGTCCTTCCTGCCGCCCTTCCTTTTCCAATGCTGTTATTGCTTTTTTAAAAGGAAGTGAAAAAAATCTTTGTTCGGACTGCCAGAGACGTATCCATACCAATCCTTTACGGGCTTTTGACTGTAAAGTGGAAACCTGTGCGTCAATTATTGCTGATGCACCCGCAATAATTGATTTTTTATGCTCAGACTGTGAAAACCATTTTTCCAAAGTGAAAGAATTGCTTAAAGTTTTGCATATACCTTTTAATATCAATACACGGATGGTTCGCGGCTTGGATTACTATACCAAAACTGCATTTGAAGTTAAATCAAACGCGCTGGGCGCACAAAATGCGGTTGCGGGAGGCGGCAGATATAATGGTCTGGTTAGTTCTCTGGGAGGACCGGAAGTTGCCGGAATAGGTTTTGGTATAGGTTTTGAACGTCTTATCGATTGTCTGCCGAAGGAATCGACAGATAAATTTAAAACTGATTTGTTTATTGCCGCGCTTGGCGCGCAGGCTCAAAAGTTGGCTTTTGGACTGACTAACGAACTCAGACGCACGGGGATATCCGCGGAAATGGATTATGCGGATAAAAGTTTAAAAAGTCAGCTCAAACGGGCAGACAAACTAAACAGTTCCTTTGCTCTTATTTTTGGCGATAAGGAAATTGAGGAAAAACAGGTTCTACTCAGAAATATGACTACTAAAGATCAGCAGAAAATTCCTCTGGATTCTTTGCTGAAATCAATAATAAATATTATCAAAGAGAGGTAAAATGTTTTGGCCGATTTTTTAACAAAAGACAAAAGAACGCATTATTGCGGAAAAATCGATATTTCTCACGTCGGACAGGAAGTGGTCCTCATGGGTTGGGCTCATCGTCGTCGCGATCATGGCGGCGTCATTTTTGTGGATTTACGTGACCGTGAAGGAATAGTACAGGTTGTTTTTAATCCCGACGCCGGAGAAAATGTTCACACCGAAGCGCATAAGATTCGCTCCGAATTTGTTTTAGCTGTGAAAGGAAAGGTGCGTAAAAGACCGGAAGGGATGGACAATCCCGCTTTGAAAACCGGAGAAATCGAAGTTATCGTTTCCAAGTTGGAGATAATGAATGAATCCAAGACTCCTCCTTTTTCTTTTGATGATGAAGAAATTTCGGAAAACATCCGCCTTAAATACCGTTATCTGGATTTGCGCCGTCCGGTGATTCAGAAAAACCTTTTTCTGCGCGGCAGGCTTGCGGCTGCGACCCGCCGCTATTTCGATGAAAACGGTTTTATTGAAGTAGAAACGCCGTTTTTGGGCAAAAGTACTCCGGAAGGAGCGCGTGATTATCTGGTTCCAAGCAGAATTTATAAAAGTATGTTTTACGCTCTGCCACAATCACCGCAGTTGTTCAAACAACTTCTAATGGTTTCCGGTTTCGACCGTTATTATCAAATAGCCAAATGTTTCCGCGACGAGGACTTGCGCGCTGATCGTCAACCGGAATTCACACAAATTGACGTAGAAATGTCTTTCATTACCGAAGAAGACATTATGAATATGATGGAAGGCCTGATGAAGGCAATCTTTAAAGTTTGCATGGACAAGGAGCTCACCCTACCCCTTCCCCGACTAACCTACGCAGATGCAATCAGCCGTTACGGCAAAGACAATCCCGACGTTCGCTTCGGTATGGAAATCGTTGATCTTACAGCTATTGTTAAAGATTCGGGATTCAAGCTTTTTGCGGAAGTTGCGGCTTCCGGTGGCGTAATCAAAGCAATTAAAGCTGAACAGGCCTCTGCACTTTCACGCAAAGACCTGGACGGCTTGCAAGATTTTGTGGCCATTTACGGAGCAAAGGGACTTGCCTGGGCCAAAGTCAATGCCGCCGACTGGACATCTCCCATTTATAAATTTTTTAAACCGGAAGAAGTTGCAAACATCGGCACAGCCATGAACGCTAAAGAGGGCGATATCCTCTTCTTTGTCGCCGATTCACCCAAGGTTGTTTCCGACTCTCTGGGCAATTTGCGTCTTAATCTCGGCAAGAAACTGAATCTGATTGATCCCGATGCACTGGCATTTACGTGGATTACGGAATTCCCGCTGATGGAATATTCAGAAACGGAAAAACGTTTTGTCTCTACACACCATCCATTCACGTCGCCGTTTCTGGAAGATCTGCCTTTAATGATTACCGACCCGGGAAAAGTTCGCGCCAAAGCCTATGATCTTGTACTTAACGGATCGGAAATAGGCGGCGGTAGTATTCGTATACATAATAAAGACGTACAGTCTCAGGTTTTTAATGCCTTGAAGCTAAGCGACGAAGACGCAAGGGTAAAATTCGGATTCCTACTGGATGCTCTCGAGTACGGAGCTCCACCTCACGGTGGTCTGGCCTTTGGTCTGGATAGATTAGCTATGATTATGACAAAAGCCGAATCAATACGCGATGTAATTGCTTTTCCGAAGACACAGAAAGCAGCCTGCTTAATGACCGACGCTCCTTCTAAAGTAAGCATCGAGCAATTGATGGAGTTATCTTTGAAAATAGTTTAATTTTGAAAATTGGAGAAAAAGATGTTTAAATCCAAAAAAGAAAAAAAGCCGACTACCAGAAAAATCAGGAAATTTAAATTAAAAGACGTGGATAAACCTAATTTATTCAAAGAAATCTTTCCTTATACCGATGTAAGCAAGATTGTTTTCGACAACAAAATTATTCCCCCACGTCCGGCCAAAGAAATTTTTATAACAGACACTACTTTTCGCGATGGACAACAATCCCGTCCGCCTTATACGGCAGAACAAATTGTCAAAATATATGAGTTGATGAGCAAGCTGGGTGGCCCCAATGGTGTAATACGTCAGTCGGAATTTTTTCTTTATAGCAAAAAAGATAAAGAGGCTGTGGAAAAATGTCAGGCGCTTGGCCTTCGTTACCCGGAGATAACCGGATGGATACGGGCATCTAAAGATGATGTACCTTTGGTTAAGGAACTAGGCTTGAAAGAAACAGGTCTTTTGACTTCTGTTTCCGATTATCACATTTTCCTCAAGCTGAATAAAAAAAGAAGCCAGGCTATGAACGATTATCTTAACATAGTCAGATCCATTCTGGATTTAGGCATAATTCCCCGCTGCCATTTTGAAGACATCACCCGCGCGGATATTTATGGTTTTTGTGTTCCTTTTGCCCAGGAATTGATGAAACTCAGAGAAGAAAGCGGCATTGACATAAGAATCAGACTTTGCGACACAATGGGCTACGGTGTTACTTATCCGGGCGCTGCTTTGCCCCGCAGTGTTGACAAACTTGTCCACGCCTTTCTTAATGACGCCGGAGTTCCCGGACGTTTGCTGGAATGGCATGGTCATAATGATTTCCATAAAGCCATGATCAATGCAACAACTGCCTGGCTTCATGGCTGCAGCGCGGCAAACTCTACTCTTCTTGGACTTGGCGAACGGACAGGAAATCCGCCGATTGAAGGTTTGATTTTCGAATATATCGCGCTTAAAGGAAACAATGGAATTGATACAACCGTCATTACCGACATTGCCGACTATTTTGAGAAAGCAATCGGCGTAAAAATTCCTCATAATTATCCTTTTGTCGGTTTGGGATTCAATGTTACCAGCGCCGGCGTTCATGCTGACGGTCTCATTAAATGCGAAGAAATTTATAATATATTCGATACCCGCAAGCTTTTAAAGCGACCGATAACCACAACGATTACCGATAAATCCGGCAATGCCGGTATCGCTTTCTGGATTAATCAGCGATTTAATCTCGAGGGCAGCAAGATGATCGATAAAAGACATCCTGCTATTTCCAAAATTCACAAATGGGTATCGGAACAGTACGAAACAGGCAGAGTAACCTCTATTTCTCCTGAAGAGATGGAGAAAAAAGTACGCCTGCATCTGCCTGAATACTTTATGTCGGAACTGGAAAAGATAAAGTTTATAGCTGAAAAAGCTGCCGTTGCCATAGTTAATCAAATTATCGAACACCCTTTAATGAAGAATATGGATACGGTACAGCAGGAAATGCTTATGCAACAATTTGTAGATGAACATCCTTCAATTCAATTCGCTTACGTAGTAGATATGAACGGCCGGAAAACGACCAAGAACATTACGAACATTGAAGATCGCGCCAAATATGAAAATTACGGCGTAGGCACAGATCAATCGGACAGGGAATGGTTCATCAACCCCTTGCGTACAGGAAAAGTTTACGTCTCTGATTTCTTTATTTCCAAAATGACCGGGATTCTTTGTTTTACGGTTTCCGCGCCTATAGTTAACGATCAAGATCAGATGATGGGTATTTTCGGTGTGGATATTCAATTCGAAGACTGGGTGAAAAGAGCTGAAGATATGGACGACATGGATCATATCGCCCTGCGTGCGGAATACAAAGAAATAAAATCAAAAGCCAAACACGGCCACCATTAGAAAAACTTACATTTCAGATATGAAATAAGCTGGAATGTTTTAGTTTTTCTTAATGACACTCGCTAAAAACAAACGCAGTGAAGTGCCCCTGCCACTTTAAGGTGGCTGGATAATTCGCTCTATGATTTTCCGATCACTACGTTTCGAAAAATCAAGGCTCATTAAAGCGGAAGTGGAATTATCCCGCCATAGGCGGAGGATATCGAAGATATCCGTGG
>AWGX01000290.1 GCA_000495415.1 Smithella sp. ME-1
CGGACGTGGAAAATTATCAGCTATCGACCTGCGTGCTTCGCAGATAGGCGCCAATATGCTCATTTTCGATCACGAGCTGACGCCGGCACAGGCGCGGTCCATCAGCAATTTTACCGGACTGAAAATTATCGATCGCACACAGGTTATTCTGGATATCTTCGCCAGACGCGCCCACAGCCGTGAAGGAAAAATTCAGGTGGAACTGGCACAACTCAGATACCGGCTGCCACGCTTAACGCACATGGACACCTCCCTTTCGCGTCTGGCCGGTGGCATCGGTGGTACCGGTCCCGGTGAAACAAAACTGGAAATCGACCGCCGGCGCATTCGCGAGCGTATTCATCATTTGGAAAAAGACTTGAAAGCGATAACCAAGTCGCGGCGGCAACGATACAGTAAAAGAGAAAAAACCGGACTACCGATTATCTCGATTGTAGGTTACACTAATGCCGGCAAATCCACGCTTCTCAACACTTTAACTAAAAGTACAGTCCTGGTTGAAGACAAACTCTTCGCCACACTGGATACAAAAAGCGCCCGGCTGCGTTTTCCCAAAGATACCGAAGCAATTATCACCGATACAGTCGGTTTTATCCGCAATTTACCGGAAGAATTATTCACCGCCTTTCGCGCGACTCTTGATGAATTGCTGGATGCCGATATACTTTTGCATGTAATTGACGGAAGCAACAGTCAATTTGAAGACCAGATTGCCGCCGTGGAAAAAATTCTGGAAGAGCTGGAAATCAACGACAAGCCGACTATCCGGGTACTCAACAAATCGGACTGTGTTGCCGACAAGGAAATGTTGCAAAATCTCTGCCGTCGTTTGGATGCTGTAGCTGTCTCGGCGCTGGATAAACGAACTCTTTTCGGACTGATGGAAAAAATAGAATCTTTTTTATCCGGCAACCATTCCTTTTCAGCCCGCTGATTTTATGATAATGAGATTTAATAAGGTTGTCATTACCGCGAAGTGCCCCAGCGTGACCTTTAGGTTATTCGTGGTAAATCCCGATTCGAAGCCGGGCTATCGCCTTAGGAGACTGTGTCACAATTGCAAA
>AWGX01000291.1 GCA_000495415.1 Smithella sp. ME-1
AAGACTTTCTAACGGGGTTTATTTACCATCACCGATTAGCGGCAATACTTTGTCCACTTTGAAGTAAATAAGGAATTTGGATTCCGTATTGTTTTTGTATCCGGGTCCTTTATATTTCTTGCGGCGGATTTTCTCAATCAACGGACTGTCTTTTTCTTCGTGTGTTTTTGTCAGATAAAGCCTGTATCCTTTGTAAGAGCTTTCTTCTTTGAAGAGATATATTGCGGAAGGATTTTTTTTCAGATTGGCGTGAGTAAGTCTATCGGAGGCGATAAAAGCAACTTTATTTTCGTCCATAAAATGCGGTCTTCCATAAATGGCCGCGTTAACCTTTCCTTTGTCATCGGCGGTGGAAAGAACACCGACACCACTGATGTTTTCGAAATATTCGTCAAGCTTCATATTTCCTCCTTTAAATTCCAATCCTTTTCCGGTAAAATAAGGCATATTCAAACGATTGTAAAGAAAAAGGACAAAGAAAAAATGAAAAAAATACTTATAGTACTGGTCCTGTTTTTGGCCGCATGTGTCAGTGTGCCGGAGAATATAAAGCCGGTAGATAATTTTAACATCGAGCGATATCTGGGCAAGTGGTACGAAATCGCGCGGCTTGACCATTCCTTTGAAAGAGGGCTTGACTTTGTCAGCGCCGAGTATAGCCTGCGCCCCGACGGCGGGATAAGGGTTATCAATAGAGGTTATTCGAAAAAAGAAAATAAATGGAAAGAAGTTGAAGGAAAAGGCTATTTCGTCGACCGTAAGGATCAGGGATTCCTGAAAGTTTCTTTCTTCGGTCCTTTTTATGGTTCGTATGTCGTCTTTGATTTAGATCAGGATAATTATTCATATGCTCTCGTCTGTGGACCGGACAGATCTTATTTTTGGCTTCTGGCGCGCAGCCCTAAAATTAATGATGATTTAAAGAAACGCCTGGTGGATAAAGCTGCCACGATGGGATTTGACATGGGAAAATTAATATATGTTCAGCACTAAAATCAAGAAAAAAACACTTTAACATAGTCGGCTGTTTCTTTTCGATGTGGTTTTTTCTATATAAATCACACATCAGCATTTGTACACTATAGAAAGACCGGTCTTTTATATCAAGGAAATACAGTCCACTTATAATTTTGATTCGTTTTGTTTTCCGGTCAGTAAAAGCAGAATCCCCGAAAGAGCAAAATACGCCGTCGCCGTCATGTAATGGGCATGTGTTGTAATATGCCAGGGCAGATAAAGCTCCCCTGATGGCATGATGGAATGAATTATGCCGAAGAGTGTTAAAACCGCACAAACAGCAGCGCATAAAGCCGCCAGTTTTGCTTTGTGGTCAATCAAAAAGGCCAGCATGCTGCCCCATAAAAGTCCGGTAATGATAAAACCGTTACTGAGCATTATCAGTGTCTGGTGCATGTTTTGTAGGCGTACAGGCAATTTGTCCGGTGTAGCTCCGATGGCACCGAGAAACTGTCCCATAATTATCAGTATCAGAGAGGCGACAACCGGAAGTAGACTTAAACTCACCGCCGGTGAGTGCGACTGCGGTGAATCGTTATAAGCCTGACGCATGATTTCAAAGCCGATAAACATGAAAATCGGCGCGATAACTGCCCGCGGAATCAGACTTACAAAAAGTGAAAGAAGTCCAATTACAGAGAATATACCGATCAGAAGTCCCGTCAACAGTGTGTACCACCAGGTCGCTCCCATCTTTTTATATGCCGGATGTCCAATGTAGGGTGTAGTTTGTGCCACGCCGCCGAAAAAAGCCGCGATCAATGACGAAAAAGCTTCTGTCAGAAGAATATCTCTTGTGCGGTAGTCGTCACCGGCCAGACGTGCGCTTTCCGTATTATTAATACCTCCGATAATTGTCAAAATTCCGAAAGGGATGGCGATGGTCAGATACTGAATGCTGTGCGGTAGTGTTTTAAGGAATTCGATAGAAAAAACCGGCAAAGAAAAATTCATTGCAAGTGTTGGTGCGTTAAATTCGGGCAGATACCCGCTATAGCCCAGAAAAAAGTGAATAACTGTGCCAAGAAGCACAGCCATAAGAACCCCGGGCAACCGCCCCGGAAGTTGCATCTTGCTCATTAGCGCCGTAAAAATTAGTCCCAACGCTACCATGCCGACTATAGCCTCGTTGAAAAGTTCGAGCAGTGGTAAAAAACCAAGCAGTAAAAGTCCGATTCCGGCCAGTGGTCCCAGAAGTCCCGCAGTGGGAATGATACGCTGAATCCAACTGCCGAAAAAAGAAGTAATAATTTTAACGGCGCCGATCATAAAAAGGGTAGCCATGCCGATATGCCACGTTAGTTGGGCGTCTTGCGTGGCAACATAAGCGGGACCCATCACGGCATAAGCAATACCAATCGTTGAAGGCGTGTCGATTCCCAGAGGCATCGCCGTAACATCGGTACGGCCGGTTTTCTTTCTTAACCGCATGGCAAGCCATGTATAAACAAGATCGCCTATACAAATACCGACTGCTGTGCCCGGAATCATGCGTGTCAGGATGATATCCGCGGGATAATTAAAGGTGAAAACAAGAATCGCGCTGAAAAATATCAGGGTTCCGACGTTGTCCAGAAACAGCGCAAGAAAAGCGGTTGTCTCGCCCCAGAATCTGTTCTGACCAGCGGTTTTTTCAGTTGTCATCCTTTCTCCTCAATTTCCGTTTTCCGTTATGTAACTTCGACCGAAGGGAGAAGTCTT
>AWGX01000292.1 GCA_000495415.1 Smithella sp. ME-1
AGTGAAGAAAACAAGTAATTAAGTATTAAAGGACAGCTTATCATGCACTTCAACGACAGGTTATTTGCCTTCGTATTGATATGGTGGAACGAGTCTTATTTCCTTAATATGCTCAAAATGCTTTTTGTTTCGTGTAAGCAGTGGCAGATTTTTTGCCCACGCAGTTGCTGCTATTACATAATCCGGCATTGTAGCGCGATGCATGCCATATTTTTCAAGTAGTAGCACATACTTGTTGTTTATCTCGTTATCAATTTTTAGAATTTTGAGCTTCGACAAGATGTTCGTGATTTTTTTTCTTTCAGAAGAGCTTAATCCCGGTTTAGCAAGAAGCTCTTTTTTGCTGAGAATTGAGCAATAGATGTCTATAATACCGCCCGCAAAAAGAACCCTGGCAGGCTTTGCTTTTTTTAAATAGTCTATAAGAATATCAGTATCGACTAAAAGCCTGACTTTTGCCATTCGATAAGCTCTTCAATATAATTTTTCCCGGTTATGCTCTGTTTGTTATCCTTTAACCGTAATTTTCGCACATATTCTGCGCTATCTTCTATCTGCGAATAAGAGAATCCTTCTTGCTTTGCCCTAAGAAACTGCGCAAAAGTAATTAGCTCTTTGACTTTATCTTCTGTAAGATCTTTGGTCAAATCTGTAATCTGCTTTTTATATTTTATTATTGTTCCCAAGTAATAATCCTCACTTTCTGTTCAATTTTTTCTGTTGATAATTTATCACTAAATATTTAATTGTCAATCACAATAAGTATTTAGTAATTAAGTAGTTAAGTAAGTACCTTTAAAAAACCAGTGAAAATGTGAAGTACCGCATTTGTCATTCC
>AWGX01000293.1 GCA_000495415.1 Smithella sp. ME-1
GGTGAACTCGTACGCTGTTGGTTTCCGCGCCGGTCATAATTTTACGGAAAATATAAGCGTAGAAGGACATTTTCATTATGTCCCGACGGAAATACGGGATGTCCCAAACGAACCGTGGCAAAACGTATATGTTTACGGTTTTGATGGTTTGTATCATTTCTTTCCTAACAAAAATTTTGTGCCTTTTTTAGCTTTAGGTATAGGTGCTATTCATTACGGCTATCCTGAGGCTTATCGAGAAGATAAAATTGTTGTAGATTACGGCGGGGG
>AWGX01000294.1 GCA_000495415.1 Smithella sp. ME-1
CCGGTGCAGGGCATGAATACAATGTTGGATTAATCGTGCCGGATATGACTGTGCTGAAACGAGTGGCGGAAGAAATGAATCTGTCGATTGACCCCAAAGCTCTTTTTGATCCGTCGAATTCCGAGGGTCGGAAATTTAAGGAACTGCTGACCGCTGAAATCCAAAATCATCTCAAAAAAATAGTCGGATCTTATGAAATTCCCCGTAAATTTGAGTTTGTTATGGAAGATTTTACTCTGGATAACGGTATGCTCACCCAAACCATGAAACTCAAACGCCGCGTCGTCATGGACAAATACGGGGATAAACTCGAAAGTTTATACAAAGAATAATCTTTAACAAGCAGGAGGGCATATGACCCTCCTGCAGGAATAAAAAATTGTTCGGACAGAATTACGCAATAGACGTTTTAAAAAAGCAAA
>AWGX01000295.1 GCA_000495415.1 Smithella sp. ME-1
GTAGAATAAAATCAATATTGGAGTGATCGACATGATCAGTTATGGCCAAAGCTTCATAACCTGCGGCATAAGCGCGTTGCGCCAGTTCCGTGGGTATTAAAACCCCATCACTGAAAATGGAATGAGTATGCAGATCAATCACTTAAATATTCCAAATTTGTTTTATTTTAAACAGAGTAGACTTAGCAAATTTAGGACTGATAGTCAATAAAGATATGCGATTTTTAAGATATTAATTTATTTCGTATTTTTTCTCAAGAGCAGGAAGGTCGCCGAAACACGACAAATATTTTTCCCTTTATTATCGGTAACTAAGCAATCTCCGATAACCAGGCTCTGACCCTTTTTAAACACAGTGGCATCAGCAATAAGTTCCCCTTCGCTGACACCTGCCAGAAAATTACTCTTTAATTCAATCGTAGTCAAACCTTCTTCAGGACTTAATTGAGTCATCATTGCATGAGCGATTGTTTCGTCAGCTAACGCAACAATCAGACCTCCCTGCATTGCCTTCGCTCCCTGCAAATACTCAGGACGCACCGGCATTCGAAATATGGCATGACCGTCTTTCAACTCATCCAAAGATATGCCCATATAATCAAGAAAAGGGTTGTTCCCTTTCTGACCGGACTGAAGTTTTTCCAGATAAATTTTGTAATTTAGAATATTTAAACTCCTTCACCTCATAAACTAAATTATGGAGCAACATTATAAGCTTTTGGATCAAGAGGTGATCCTGCAGCAAAAATGCGTGCGGCTAACTCCCTATCCAACATCAGAATACCTTCTTTAGACTTTTCGACCAGAGCCAATTCGCGAGCAACTTTTTCCGTATTTTTTTCTTCTTCTATCTGTTCATTTAAGAACCAGGAAAGAATAGGCTCGGACGTGTAATCGTTTTCTTCACGGGATATTTTAGTAAGATTATTGATTTTACCTGTAATAAATTTTTCATGTTCGTAGGCATCATGCCATGCTTCCAGAGGTGTTTTCCATGTGGTTTTAATTTGTTTTAAATTCTGCAGAGTGACCGTACCGCCACGGTCAATTATATGATCTAAAAATTTCATGGCATGAATCATTTCTTCATGTGCCTGACAGCGCATCCAATGCGCCATGCCGTCCAGCCCCTGTTCATGAAAGTAAGCAACCATTGACAGATAAATATAAAAAGATTCAATTTCATGCTTAATTTGATCATTCATCGCATCTCTTATTATTTGCCCAATCATTACTCAACCTCCTTACTTAATTATTAATTAAACGACTATTAATTACATCCGATGATCAGTTACCGGTAATCTTCAGGATTGCGGATTTAAGGATAGGGGAAAATACGATACAGCTATCAGTCACAAATTAATGTCATACCCTCTGGGTATTCAGAACAAGCATTTTATCGAACGCTGCGTAAGTAAATTAATACTTACGCAGCGTTGCTAATCGAGGCTACATAATTTCTCTATGTATATTCCATTGGCCGTTTATCTTTTTCAGTTCCAAAGTCTTCATTCCTGTATCCTTGACTATAGAGGAACTATAATTCTGAACAAATACGGCCAAAGCAGTATCTCCGTCAAGAGATATCTGCAAATCATTAATACTGATATCTATGTTTTTACTTATCTTTTGTAAATTAGTTTTATAATATACCCAGTCATTTAAGTTTTTACCCTTCGACTGAAAATCAGATGCGTAACAACTGCGATAAGTATTCATATCGCCTGATTTCCAACTGGTTAGCCATTTATTTACTAGTTTTTCTATATTTTCTTTTGGGATATCCTTTGTTTCAATTTGTTTGCTGCTATCCGGAAGGATATTTTTATCAACCGCTACAACAACGGACTCTCTCGAAGCAACAGATTCCTCATATGTAGAAACAACAGGTTCTTCATAGTTATCGGTATCCGCATTTTTCTCATATCTGGAAGCAATGAATTCATCCCTCTTAGGAACAACCACAACTTTTTTCGGAGCAGTTGTTTCAGCAATTATATAGGTTTTTTTCAGACTGGCGTCTATGCGGCTTTCTTCCGGCCATTGCAAACCTAAAGTATGAACCAGTTTTCCTAAACCACTTAAAATCCGATATGAATCGTACATTTTATCGTACTGGGCATTTATTAAATCTTTTTTCGATGTAATCATTTCCGCCGATGTATCGAGTACGTCAAACAAGGTACGACGTCCGATAGACCACTGCGAAATATAAGCATCTGCTGTCTTGGCGGTAGAAGCTACATATTGTTGAAGTTGCTTGATCCGTCTCTGGTCCGCCATATATTGATCATAGGAAAGGCGAATGGACTGACTTGTCTGCAATTCAGTTTTCTTTGCTATCTCTTCTGCTTCATTGATTAAATATAATGTTTCTTTTATTCTTGCCTGATTATTAAACCCGTTGAAGATATTAAATGTAAGCGTCGCATTTGCCTGGAAATAATCCTGATAGCTGTACCACGCTGAAGGTCCGTTTATATCATTCCCCCAGGTGTAGCCGGCACTTACGTCCAGGCTTGGATAAACAAGCGCCCTTGCAGTTTTATGTTGAAATTTTCTCGCCTCGACATCTGCTTTGGCCGATTTCAATGTCGGGTGATTATCCAAAGCTATTTGTTCTGCTTCCTGCAAAGTAGCAGGAATTTCAGTATAGTATGGTTCAGGTTTGACCGGACTTCCCGGGAAATAGCCGATTACAGCCTTGTAATCGGTGCGCGCATTTTCAATATTTGCCTGAGTAACAATAAGGTTGGATTTAGCCAAGGCCAGGCGTGCTTTGATCTGCTCCAGATCTACACCACGATCTACCCCAGCCTGGCTTCTCAACCTGATCTGGTCGAAAAAACGTTCATGAATAAGTAAATTTTCTTTTGCCAGAGCATCCTGTTCAATTG
>AWGX01000296.1 GCA_000495415.1 Smithella sp. ME-1
TGTTATACGATACATTATATTTAATTGACATGCAAGTTTGAGTTTTTTATATTAAACGCTGGATTAAGTAGTATTCGAGTATAGAGTGAAGAAGATAATTCTGAAGTAAGAAGGAGAATGGATCTTTATGCGCGAGAAAAAAAGAGTGAAAGCACCGGAAGAAAATAAAAACAAAAGTGAGGAACAATTGAGTGGGGAAGAAAGAAGAAGAGCGGAACGACTGAGAGAGGACAACGAGATTACCATAACTATCGTTTCCGGGGGAAAAGACCTTCCGCAAGAAAAAATCATTTATAACTATACCAAGGACATATCTGTGGGCGGTGCCAGAATCCAGGCTAATATATTCTTGCCGGTTCATGCCCTCCTTAAAATAGATTTAATATTAAAGAATTTACGTCAGAAAATAACTGCTTTCGGAAAAGTAAAGTGGAGCAAGATTATAATTGAAAATAAAACTTACGAAGCAGGCGTGGAATTTGTCGATACACCTG
>AWGX01000297.1 GCA_000495415.1 Smithella sp. ME-1
TAAATCGGGATTCGGAATGACATTGTTTATTTGTCTAATTGCCGGAACAATAATATATGATAAATCGTTACTAATCCAGCCGTTTTTTAAAGCGGAGGATCGCGCCGGTAAAGACTATCGCTCCTAAAATAGTCAATGCCATAAATTGGGGCCAGAGCACTTCAAATCCAACTCCTTTAAGAAAAATATTCCGGAGAATTACGAGAAAAAATCTTAGCGGATTCAGATAAGTCAGCCACTGCACCACCTGAGGCATATTGGATATGGGAAAGACAAAACCGCTGAGCATGAAAAACGGCAGAACGAAAAAGAAAGCCGTCATCATCGCCTGCTGTTTGGTTGCCGCTATGGTAGATATAAACAGTCCGATACCCAGTGTGCTCAGCATAAAAAGGCAGGTGGCAATAAAAAGCACCAGAAGACTGCCTTTAAACGGTATTTCAAACCAGTAAATGGCAACAGCAGTAACGGCAAACATCTGAAAAAGAGAAAGAATAATGTAAGGAATCGTTTTGCCGATGATAAATTCATAAGATTTTAAAGGTGTGACAATAAGCTGTTCCATGGTGCCGTCTTCTTTTTCCCTGATGATGGCGATGGAGGTCAGAATGAAAGAGGTAATCATAACCAGAAACGCAACGATCCCGGGAACAAAAAAGTACCTGCTGTTGAGATTGGGGTTATACCATGTTCTGATACGCGCATCTACTTTTCCATAACTCATATTCATCGGATAAAGTTCGCGCAGGGTTTTGCGGTTGAATTTATTCAAAACTGACGCCGTGTATGCCACTCTCATGGAAGCCATGTTACTCATCGAACCATCGACAAGGATCTGGACAGGAGCTGTTTGTCCTCTTCTGATAACGGAGGCAAAATCCTTGTCTATCTTTATACCCATATCAACCTTCCCCTGGAGCAGCAGTTCGGTCATTTGCCGTTCATCGGTTGTGTTATGCGTGATATGGAAAAGATTGCTTCCTGTAAAATTAACCAGCAGCGCCCGGCTCTCCTGTGTTTTTGAATAATCCAGAACTGCCATGTGAATATTACTGATATCGTAATTGACGACATAGCCGAAAATAAGCATTTGAATAAAAGGAAAGATAAACATCAAAGCGCGATTCCGCCTGTCGCTAAAAAGCTGAATGAAGTCCTTGCGCACCAGTTCCCGTATTCGAAGCCAGCTCATAATCCTTCCTTTTTCAGCATTCTATAGTTAAAAAACGTCAGCACCATAAACATTACACAAAGAACCAGCATGCTTGGCCACAGATAGGCAAGACCGAGATTGCGCAGATAGATACCCGATAAAATATCTATGAAATATCTTGCCGGAACAATCAGCGTTATATATTGCAAAGCCTCCGGCATGTTAATTACCGGAAAAACGAAATTCGAAAGAAGCAGCGATGGCAGATAAGTCGTCAGAATGGCAATTTGATTGGCCATCAGTTGCGATTTGGTAAGGTTGGAAATAAGCAAGCCCAGTGATAATGCAACGCCCAGATAAAGTGAAGCGGCGGTTATTAGCAGCCAGAAATTCCCTTTCATCACTATGCCAAACAGCAGTTGTCCCAGCAAAACAGCTATCAACACGTTCGTCAGTCCGATAAAGAAATAAGGAATAGCCTTGCCCAATAAAAATTCCGGAGCGAGCACCGGCATGGATTTGATAGTCTCCATGGTGCCATTTTCATATTCCCGGGCAATAATCAGAGACGTAAGCAGTGCGCCTACAATCATAATGATAACGGCTATGATTCCCGGAATGATGAAATTACGGCTTTCCAGATCTTCGTTGAACCAGATACGCACGCGTCCGTCCACGGGAGGCTTTAATTCCTCGCGGCCCTGCCTGTTGAGAAAATTAATCAAAAGCTTTTGATTGTACTGATCAATGAATGTTGTTATGTAGCCCCGGACGATGTTGCCGAAAGTCGGGTCGCTGCCGTCTATGATAACCTGCAGTTGGGTTTCCCGGTCGGCGCCGAGATTTTTTTTGAAGCCTGAAGGAATGACAATTACCACTTTCGCTTTGTCATGATCAAGATAATCAACGGCATCTCTTGTCCGGTGAAGGTTTCCCGTGACATTAAAATAGGAAGACGCGTCCAGTTTCCGGATAAAATCACGACTGAGTTCGGTTTTGTCATGATCGACGAATACTGTTCCCACATTGTCCACATCAAGGCTCAGTGCATAACCGAACAAAATAATTAGTATCAGCGGAATAGCAAAGGCCAGGTACAGACTGCGGTAGTCCCGAATCAGATGATAGAATTCCTTGCGCACGATGGCTCTGAGTCTTATGAATCTCAATTGTTATCCCTCGTCATCAATTTTATAAAAGCGTCATTCAAATCGGCATCCGGCTTATCAGGACAAACGTTGGTGATAATTTCTGCCGGAGTTCCGGAAGCAACAATACGACCTTCATTAATCATCACAATCTTTTCACAGAAGCGCGCTTCATCCATGTAATGCGTGGTTACAAATATAGTCATTCCACCTGCGGCAAGCTGCTTGATAAAAGTCCAGAAATGGCCACGGGTGACTGGGTCAACTCCCGATGTCGGTTCATCCAGAAATAAAATGTCCGGTTTATGTAAAAGAGAACAGCCCAAAGCCAGACGCTGACGCCATCCCTGGGGAAGTTCTCTTGTTTTACGATCGCGTGCGTCCTGCAGATGCGCCATCTTCAAAACCCAGTCGATGCGCTCAGGCCACTGCTTCCGGGGAACATTGTATACCCCCAGATAGAATCGCAGATTCTCAAAGGGAGTCAAATCTTCGTAAAGTGAGAATTTCTGCGACATGTAACCGATGGACTGCTTGATTTCCTCCGCTTCTTTTATTATGTCGTGCCCGGCCACTGTTCCGCCGCCGGATGTAGGTGTAATTATGCCGCAAAGCATACGGATTGTTGTGGATTTGCCGGAACCATTCGCACCCAGAAATCCGAATATCTCTCCTTTTCTTACTGAAAAAGTGATTTTGTTGACGGCAACAAACTGGTCGAATTTTTTCTCCAGATTATTAACAGTTATGGAATCAGATCCGGAATGAGTCATTGGCAATATCCTTATCCACTTCGATGATGCGTGCAATTATTGATTGTTCCAGATCGGCGCATTGCCCACGCATTTTTGCCGGTGTCTCCGACGCCAGAATAACAGAGTCGTGCATCAGCATCAGCCGGTCGCATTTTTCTCCTTCGTCGAGATAGGCCGTGGAGACAAGAATGGTCATGCCTTCTTCTTTCATACCGCCTAAAATATCCCAGAATTCATGACGTGATACCGGATCGACACCATTGGTCGGTTCGTCCAGAATTAACAGTTGCGGTTCATGCACCAGTACGCAGGCAAGTCCAAGTTTCTGTTTCATTCCTCCGGAGAGATTACCGGCCAACCGGTTCGTAAAAGGAAGAAGGTTGGAAAATCCCAAATATTTTTCACGGCGGGTTTTTCTCTGATTGCGTGGTACATCAAAAACATCCATAAAAAATTGCATGTTCTCATCGACAGTAAGATCCTGATAGAGACCAAAACGCTGAGGCATGTAACCGATAATGTTTTTGATTTTCTGCTTTTGGGTTACGACATTGAGACCGTTTACCAGAATTTCGCCATGCGTTGGTTCGATCATGGTGGCAATCATCCTCAGGAGAGTTGATTTGCCCGCGCCATCGGAGCCGACCAAACCGAAAATATTGCCTCTCTCAACGTGAAAAGAAACGTCCTTGACCGCTTCAGTGACATCGAAGCGTTTGGTAATGTTTTTGACTTCCACTATGGGTGAGGAATTTTCAAAAGACACTTCCATCAAGGACACCCTCACTTCAGCCAGGCATCTGCGGGCATACCCGCTTTGAGTTCAAAGTCAGGATTCACAATGGATACTTTGACCAGATATACCAGCTTTACGCGCTCTTTTTTCGTCTGGATTATTTTGGGAGTAAATTCTCCTTCCGGAGAAATAAAAGAAACTGTTCCGGCGTAAGTTTTACCGGGAAACGTATCTACTTTTACATCTACCTTCTGACCAGGTTTGACTTTGCCGATCTCCGTTTCATCCACAAATATTTTTAAATCAACACGGGACAGATCGGAAATGGTGATGACTTCCCTTCCGGAATTTACGGTTTCGCCCGGTTCAATATTGCGGCTTGTTATTACGCCATCCCTGGGCGATTTTAATTGCGTGTAAGCCAACTGAATGGATGCTTGACTTAATGATGCGTTCACCGAATTAATTTGCGCCGTGGCGACCTCGATATCCTGTTTGACAGCGTCTATCTTGGTTAAATTACCCTGCGCAAGGTTCAGGACCGATTCACTTTCAGCTAATCGCGACCGGGCAACTTCATACGTAAGTTTCATACCATCGCGTTCTTTTTCTGTAATCACGCCCTTGCTGAATAAATCTTCGAAACGCTTATAATTTTTTTCCGCATCCCTGAGCGTGTCCCGGGTGCTTTGCACATTCGCCTTGGCTCTGGCAACCTCGGACGGAAGAGTTTTTCTGCTGATCTCCAGCATTGTCTCCAGTTGTTTCTTTGTTTTTTGAGCTCTGTCCAGATTCGCTTTGGCCTGCTCATAACGTGATTCAAATTCCGCGCGATCAAGTTCAGCAATAATCTGGTCCTTTGTAACGGACTGACCTTCCTGAACATTGACTTTAACAACACGACCCGGAACCTGGAAGGATAAATTCGCCTGTGTTGTCTCTATTGTACCGGAATAATAAAGTCCCTTTTCACGATTATTTTTCTGTCCGAAATAAACAAGCAGCCCAACGGTCACAAAGAGAATTATAAAAACAATAATTATTATTCTTTTTTTCAACGGTCAAACCTCCCTTTTAGCTTTTATCCACGACACAACGTACTTAATAAAATAGTCCGTATTACCTGTCACCTCTTGTTTATCGTTTTATCGCTTTTAGCACCAGCTTAGATACTTCCTCTCCTAAACTACCCTTCAATTTTTTATCACGGGCCCTAATCTTAGCAGGTAGCCATGACTGTCTTTCTTTAATTGGCTGCGCCTTTTTATAAAAAAGGATTGTTCCCACTATCATCATATGAATGAGAAACGGAGGTACTTCAATAAATACTCTTTTCTTTACTCCTTCGTCGAGAATACCGATAAGAATGGTTAGTACAGCAACAATATCTTCAGTAACAACACGAGGCAGATGAACTCCGTCCGCAGCTATTTCCCTCATCATTATCGGTGGCCATTCCGGGTTTTTATCTATGGCATCAGCAATGTACATTATATAGGTTTTAAGTTTTTCTTCCGGATGACCAACTTTAGCCACGGACGCAGCAATATTCTGGGCAGTGTTACCCAGAACCTGATGAATTACATTGGCGTAAAGAGTATCTTTGTCGCCAATCTGGTAATAGAGAGTCGCTTTATTCACACCGGCTCGCCTGGCAATTTCATCGACATGCGCCCCGTTATAACCATTTTCAGCAAACACAGCCCGTGCCGCTTTTAAGATTTTATCGGCAGTTTTACCCGGTTTTTCTAAATCAAGTACTTTTTTAATCAACATTAAAACCCTATAGTTATTTAACCGAACGGTTTAACCGAACGTTTAAACATTATGCAAAATATGTCAAGATTTTTTTGTTAGATGGATTTCCTGTCTGTGGGGAAAAACAAACGAATGGAAATAAATAAAATTATGCCTTGAAATAAAAAGACCCTTTAGAAACGAAAAAAACTTCTAAATATTAAGTCTGCTAATTTATTAATGTTGAAAATTTCTTTTATTTTCGTTTCGGCTTTGATTTTGACTTTGACTTAGGATTTTTCAACAATTTTTGTATTTGCTGGTCTTTTTCCTGCCAGAGTTTCTGCACCCATTTATGCATGGTATCGCGAAAAGCAGGATCGTTTTCGTAATCACCGTGTAAAAGATTTTGAGGAATCTCTATTGTTCTCATACGCACAGTTACCCGCTTGACTTTTCCACAGAGAAAATCCCAGAAGCCTGGAATTCCATCCGGATAAACAATGGTGATATCCAGCATGGAATTAAACTTTTCACCCAGAACGCCCAATGCCAGCGCGAGACCGCCGGATTTGGGTCGAAGAAGGAAT
>AWGX01000298.1 GCA_000495415.1 Smithella sp. ME-1
TGCTCCCCGAGCAGTCCGAAGCGGTGCGTTTGGAAAACGCACCCTACATTAAAAAAAAAATATATCTACCCTCTGAATTACCCGCCAATTAGGGGACAAGTTTAAAAGGAGATTATGGAGTTAAATCAGTTTAGCATTCATGAATTGCAGGAAAAAATTAAAAATGGATCTGCAACGGCCACGCAGATTACCGAATCCGTTTTTTCACGAATCGATGCAGTGGAAGAACGCGTGCATTCCTACATCCGACTAATGAAAGAAGAAGCTTTTGCCGCCGCGGCAAAAGCTGATGAGAACATTAAAAAAAGCGATATAAAACCATTAACCGGAATTCCCGTCGCGCTCAAAGATATTGTCTGCACCAAAGGCATCACCACGACATGCGGTTCGCACATATTGCATAATTTTGTGCCGCCGTATAACGCCACGGTTGTCGAGAAACTGAAAGACGCCGGCGCGATTTTTGTCGGCAAAGCCAATATGGATGAATTTGCCATGGGCTCCTCCACGGAAACATCATATTTCGGCCCCACCCGCAATCCGTGGGATCTGGAGCGGATTCCCGGCGGCTCCAGCGGCGGCTCCGCGGCGGCGGTCGCGGCTGATGAATGCATCGCGTCCATCGGTTCCGATACCGGCGG
>AWGX01000299.1 GCA_000495415.1 Smithella sp. ME-1
ACCTGTTTTACATAGAGTATTATGCCGGCCGTGATAATTCCTTCTACCAGACCAATGGCCAGATGGATCGGCTGCATCAGAAGCAGAAATGTGCCGAAGGGCAGTTCACTCTTACCGGACAAAAGCGTTTCCAGAACAACCGAGAACGCTCCCAGTTGCAGCGCAATAATTACACTTATAATTGCGGCAATGAATATCCGCTGCGCGCTTTTCCCGTCTCCCGCAATTGGTTTGTAAACTAGAGGATATACAAAAAAACACGGATAAATGCCCAGATTCCAGATATTACAGCCTAAGGCGAGCAGTCCCCCGTCAGCAAAAAATAACGCCTGTACAGTCAATATCGAAGCCATTGCCAGAAAAGCTGCGTATGGACCAAGTAAGACAGCTAGAATCATACCTCCGCCGATATGCCCGCTTGAACCTGTACCGGGAATGGTGAAGTTAATCATCTGGGCCGCAAAAATAAAAGCGCCAATGACCCCCATCAACGGAATTGTCTTGTTGTCGATGTTCTCTTTAAGTTTTTTGGATGAATATCCTATGGCCGCCACTGAACCGGCCCACATAGTTGCTCCC
>AWGX01000300.1 GCA_000495415.1 Smithella sp. ME-1
CTGCTCCACAATTTCCCGTTCTGTGATTCCCAAACCCTCGATTTCCTGTTCTACGGTTTCCTGATCTGCAACTTCCTGATCCCTGTTTAATTCTTTCAATTCTCGTAAATTCGGCAAATCAAGAAGGTCTTTCAGATTGAAAACTTCCAGAAATCTTCTGGTCGTTCCGTAAATTATTGGTTTACCGGGCACGTCCTTACGTCCGACAATACGAATAAGTTTCTTCTCCATAAGACTTTTAAGAGGCGCGCCTACGTCTACTCCGCGAATGCTTTCAATTTCAGATTTAACAATTGGCTGTTTATACGCGATGATTGCCAGCGTCTCCATAGCCTGCGGCGATAAAGACTGTGGCTTTGTACTTTTTAATTTTTTAATCCATTGGCCAAGCTCGGGGCTGGTACGAAACTGAAAACCACCGGCAATTTCCTGCAAAAAAATACCGCCGTCCCTTTGATTATATTCCGATATAAGCTGATCGATAATTTCTTTAATTTCCTTTTTTTCCATTTCCGGAAAAACAATACGAATTTTTTCAGGCGCTAAAGGTGTTTCGGAAGCGAAAATCATTGCTTCAATTATTGCTTTAACTTTTTCCATTATGACTCCACGGCCGGAAATATCCGGATAACTCCAAGGACTGAAGTTTGGTAAGCTTTAATCATTCTTAGCTTAATTAATTCCAGTATAGCCAAAAAAGTATAGATGACTCGTCGGCGATCTCTTTTCCCTTTGAGCAAATCTTCGAAAGTCGAGCTTTTGTTTATGGATAACTGATCCATTACTTCATTGATTATATCAGTAAGAGACAGTTTTTCCAAATCAATTTCCAGAAGTTCCTTCTTATCCAATTGTGAAATAACACGTTGAAAAGCCTCTATAAGCTCAAATACACTTACTTCTGTAAGTTCTTCTTCGTTCACAGGTATTTTTTCGAGTTCCTCCGGCAGAAACGCCGCCCTCGTAAACACATCTCTTTCCAAAAGCGGTCTCTCTTTCAGGCTTAAGGCAGCTTCTTTAAATCTCTGATGTTCAAGAAGCTGCCTTACCAGCTCGGCGCGGGGATCTTCCTCTTCTTCCTCTTCCGGTTCATCAGGCGGAGGCAAAAGCATTTTGGATTTTATATGAATAAGAGTTGACGCCATAACCAGATATTCTCCGGCCATATCGAGGTTAAGCTCTTTAATAATTTTAAGATATTGAAGATACTGTTCGGTAATCAGAGCTATCGGAATATTATAGATGTCGATTTCATTCTTCTTTATCAAAAAGAGAAGCAGATCCAGCGGACCTTCGAAGATATCCAGCTTAAAAGCATAATTTAGCGTTTGTTCGTTATCCATACTTTATAAGGGTATAACTTTACAGATATGGCGACTATATATTAACTGCGGCACGCACTTCACTCATCGTCTGCTGTGCTATTCTTCTCGCTTTTTTGTTTCCTTCTTCTATAATCGAATTAATTTCATCCATATGACTTGTAAAGTAATCCATACGTTCATGAACAGGATGAAGTTCTTCGGCAACCCGCTTGGCCAGCATTTTTTTACAATCAGTACACCCTATTTCGGCCTTGCGACATTCTAAATCAATCTCTTTAACTTTTTCCGCTGGAGAATATAATCCGTGAAAAGCGAATACATTACATATTTCAGGATTTCCGGAATCACTCTTTCTCATCCGCTGGGGATCAGTGAACATGGAACTGATTTTTTGCTGTAGAATTTTCCCGCGGTCACTTATATAAATGGAATTATCATAAGACTTGCTCATTTTTCTTCTGTCAATTCCCAGCAGTTTTGGCACGCTGGTTAAAAGAGGCTCCGGAACAGGGAATATTTCTTTATAAAGAAAATTAAAACGGCGCGCTATTTCTCTGGTCAGTTCAACATGAGGAAGCTGATCAATACCTACCGGCACGCCATGCGCTTTATACATGATAATATCGGCGGCCTGCAGCACGGGATAGCCCAGAAAACCGAAAGTGGATAAATCCTTGTTGGAAAGTTCCGATTTCATTTCTTTGTAAGTTGGATTTCTTTCCAGCCAGGCCAGTGGAGTAATCATCGAAAGCAGCAAAAATAATTCGGCATGTTCTTTAACAGCCGATTGGACAAAAAGCGTGCTCTTTTGGGGGTCCAGACCGGCACTGACCCAGTCTATTACCATATTGACTATATTATCCCTGATGCCTTCAGTGGAACTGTATTCACTGGTAATCGCATGCCAATCGGCAACAAAATAAAAACAATCATATTTGCCGCTTTCCTGCAATTCAATCCAATTTTGCAAAGCTCCATGCAGGTTGCCCAGATGCAGCTTCCCTGTTGGTCTCATTCCACTGAGAATTCTTTTAAGTGCCAAAACAAAAACTCCTTCTAAATTATTTTTTCAGGGTAAATGCACTAAGGCCTCCGGATATTATGCTGAAAATGCGGAGGCCTTAGTTGTTCTATAACTGAATAGTTTATTATTTTACTTTACTGGCCAGATCCTTGCCTGCTTTAAATTTTACAACTTTCTTCGCGGGAATCTTGATGGCTTTGCCGGTCTGGGGATTCCTGCCTTCTCTCGCCTTCCTCTTTACTACCGAGAACGTTCCAAATCCTACAAGAACAAGTTTACCGCTCTTTTTGAGTTCTTTGGCAATTGATGTTTGAAATGCATCCAATGTTTTTGCCGCTTTGTCTTTGGTGACACCTGCTGCTTTCGCCATAACCCCGACTAATTCTGCCTTCGTCATTTTCTAAAATCCCCCTTTCATAAAATCAATTTGCTGTTTTTTTATTATGAACCGTTTTTACGGCCATCTCCGAAGCTTCGAATATTAAATTCAGCAAAAAACATTTATCAATTTCATCAGATAAAAACAAGCTCGCTTTGACTTGAATCCCAAAGCAAGGTTAAATCATCCTGTTCAATCCCGCTTATTTACTCATCTGGATAAGTATCAGGTCTCTAAAATTAGCGCTACCACTAACATAACTAAAATTAACAATCAAGGAAAAAATGCTTTTTTTCTTAATAATTTTCCTGTTTTTTTTGAAATTTTCTCCTGTCAACGTTTTGGGTCTTGTTCAACTGATTACCTCCCCCATTAAGGCAATAAAAATATCACCAGAAAAACATACTGAACACAAAGTAAAAAGTGCTCTCCTTTACAAAAAAGACCCTTTATGTTATTAAGCCGTCGCAATGATTTCAGGCACTTTATGCAAATATCCATTATAGAAAAAACAAAAAACTGGCTTGCCCTTTCCAGACCGCCTTTTCACACAGTTGGTATTCTTCCTTTTATACTGGGAACAATGCTGGCATACAAAATCACTCTCACCTTCAGCATGGTGATTTTTCTGCTCGGAGTTACAGCGGTTATTCTGATTATGCTGTCAACCTATCATTTGGGAGAATATTTTGATTATAAGGAAGATGAAATATCCCAGCGCCTGTATAAAAGTAATTTTGCCGGCGGTTCAGGCGTTATTCCGGCCGGAACCATGCCCCGTTCCGTGGCGCTGTGGACCGGTCTTATTTCCTTTCTTCTTGCCGGTGCCATTGGTGTTATTCTGCAATTTGTTTTAAATACAGGCCCCTGTACGTTACTTTTAGGCTGTCTGGGAGCTTTCCCCGGCTTTTTCTATTCCACAAAACCGGTCAGACTGGTGCAACGGGGAGTTGGAGAAGTTTTTATCGGCTTCTGTTACGGCTGGCTTCCCGTAGCTTCAGCTTACTACATACAGACAGGTACTATCCATCCCGTTATTCACTGGATGGCAATTCCCATAGGCCTGACAATTTTTAATGTCATTTTTCTTAACGAGTACCCGGATTATGAAGCCGACAAAGCTACCGGCAAAAAAAATCTGTTGAATCGCATGGGCAAAGAAAAAGGTATATTTCTGTACATAGGCCTTTCTTTACTGGCTTCGGCAGCTGTGCTTGCTTCGCCTTTTTGGGGGATTCCTTTTAAGGTTGTTTATTTCTATCTGCCCGTATTAGCCATATCCCTGTTTATTGTTCTCATGATACTGCGCGGCAAGTACAAAGAAAAGAACATGCTGGAAAAATTATGCGGTTTAAACATAGCAGTCAATCTGGGAACATCTCTTGTTTATATTCTGGTTTACATTTAAGACGCAAGTTATGAAAACTAAAAACAAAGTCAAAGCATTTTACAATCCCCCTTCTCTGCTGTTCAAGCAGTTAGGCAGCGCAATGCTTATGGGATATCTAAACCGCTGGCAGAATTTCCCCGGCTGGGTATTAAAATACGGCTTTCGATCCATTCCTGTAGCCAATGGCTCCTGGGGTATGGGTTGCATAGGATATCCGGGACACCCGGTTTGGGAAGTAACCAGCGCATGCAATCTAAAGTGCATTCATTGCCACGCCGTGAGCGGTAATGCCGATCCTGACGAACTTACCACTGATGAAGGCAAAAGACTAATCGACATGATTGCTTCTGTCAGTGAATTCCGTACCCTTATTTATACAGGCGGAGAACCTCTGGTCAGGCCGGATATTTTTACCCTGCTCAAACATTCTCAACAGGCGGGACTGGCCAATATCATCGCCACCAACGGTACATTAATTGATGAAGAAATGGCCTTTAAATTGAAAGATCACGGAGTAGTTTGCAATGCCATCAGTATTGACGCAGCAAACCCTGATGTTCACGATATGGTCCGTAACAAACCAGGCTCATTTGAACTGGCGCTTCGTGCCATTGAGGCTACTAAAAAGGCGGGTATTCTTTTACAAATAAACACAACAGCAATGGAGTATAACGTGCAGTATTTGCCGGAGCTTATGGATTTCGTTGATAACTGCGGTGCCGGAATCATGCTGATGTACCAGCTTGTCGCTGTAGGCCGCGGAGAAAAGATTGAAACGGCCACATTAAAGAAAGCTGCCAATCAATATCTGAGTGAACTGATTGCCCTCAAACAAAAAACTGCTCATACAATAATCGAACCGGTAGCCGGACCTCAATACTGGCCGCATCTGCTGGAGAAAAACGGTATTCGCGACGGCCTCATGCTGAAACTTGCCGGCAAGGTTTTCCATGGCTGCGCGGCGGGTCGGGGCTTTGTCTATGTGAAAGCTAATGGCGATGTCTGGCCTTGTCCGTTTGTGGAAGTAAGCGCCGGTAACGTTAAGAAAACGGATTTCAAGGATATTTACTACGAATCTGATGTTTTCCAAAATTTACGCAATAGGGAAAAACTCTTAAAAGGTGTTTGCGGTGAATGCAACTATAAAACGGTATGCGGCGGCTGCCGCGGAAGAGCTCTGGCCTACAGCGGAGATTACCTGGCGGAAGACCCTCGATGTTTCTTACGTGAACGGAAGAAATAAAATAGACCCGCGCGAACTTCTTCAAAAACAAGTAAGTTGTCATAAATTACAATTTGAATTAATTAAGGCTTGTCTTGTTATTTATTACACATACTAAGTTTCAGTAAAGGGAATTAACAGAAACTTAGTAGTATGGATTGTAACATACACTTCAATTTAAAACCTGAAGACAAAAAACACTAACACTTTAGCTTACAGGCCATGGTACCTCACCTAAGGCCATCCGGCACAGATCGGTAATAAATATCTGTGGCAAACCGGCCTTTGAAGTCTCGCCGCGCATCACAGTATCGCACATAGGGCAGATCGTTATCATGGCCTCGGAACGTTTGTCCATCGCGTCCTTGATATTGTCGCCCTGGATGTTCATCGCGAGATCTCTGTTTACGAAGAGAGCCGGCCCGCCGCAGCACAGGGCATTCACGCCCTCATATTTTCTTGAAACGCGTTGCACTCCTATAAGCCCGAATATTTCATCAAGCCAGACATTCTGTTCCGGTAACCACCTGATGGCACAGTTCGGCTGATAGGCGACTTTTTTGTTCAACCTGATTATATCGATTCTATTGTTCATAAGATAATCACGCATGTATTCGAACAGGTGCATATACTTGAAGGGCACATCTATACCAAGCTCCCTGGCTTTGATATGCGCCAGAATATATCCTTCATTATGAATATAAACGATATCTTTGCCCAGTTCAGCAAATGCATCGATTACCTTTTGACCATATCTTTCCGCAAGGCTCGCGCCGCCCATATGGGCCATGCCGACTAAAGAAACATACTTTCTTCCGCGAACCACGGTCATGCCCTTAAACATCTTGCTTTCAAGCGTACCGTCCGGAAACTGGGTGAACAGGAAGGAATCAAAGGAGAGGGCAGGCTTATCAGGCTCCCCTTCTATCAACTGGACGTCCTTGCTGCCGTGTTCAAATGTCTTTATCACTGCATCAATAAAAGGTTTAAAACTCACAGAGATCGGACTCCCGAACTTCTCCTGCATCTTGTAGATTAGGCTAGCTGGATCGGCGCCAGTCGGGCAGTATTGAAAGCATGCATTACAGGTAATGCACTTGTCCAATATATCAGCCGCTTTTCCCTCCATGAGAAGTTTTATTTCGCTGACGGCCTTGTCTTTATCGTAATTGACATAACGGCACTTTACCAGACAATCACCACAAAAATCACATTTTAAAGCATCCCACATCTTTTAACCTCCATAAAAGTTGGTTGGACAAAACCCTTAAAAGAAAAAGCGCCTCTTTTATCCCTTTCAGACCCGTATAAATTTACACAACGGTGTGCACATGAGTATGGTGAATATGCATACAAGCTTTTATCTGACCTGTCTTTTTTTTTACATAATTAACAATTACGATTTAAAAAGAAGTATGTTTGCCAAAATCATCGAATGCTTTTTACAGCAAGAAAGTTTTAAATAAACACATAAAATTTCATTTCTTCAGCAATAAATACAACTCACCATTTTCCTTGAGAGTCCCTGCTGTGTTTTCCGCTTCAATACCAAACCCGCAGAAAAGATCGACTCTGCCGGGGCCCACAATAGCTGCGCCCTTGTCCTGATTAAGTACAAAACGGGAGAAATCTACTCTTTCTTTAATCTTTCCGTTTTCATCAAAAACTGGTTTGCGCAGGCGAATAAACGCCAACGCTCCCTCTGGGAAAAAATCCGGATCAGTAGCAATCGTTCTGCCCGGAGTCACCGGCTCGCCCAGCGACCCTACCGGTTCCTTGTCCAAAAAGCGGAAGAATGTGTATCTTTCATTATGGCTCAGTACGTCATAAATTTCCTGATCACTTTTTCCTCTTAAGAACTCATGACGATAAGAGGCTTCGCTGCTGTTTATTTTACCGCTTTCCAGCATGAATTTAGTAACACTGCGAAAAGGCCGCCCGTTACTCTGCGCAAAGCCAACCGTTCGAAGATCACCGTTCTCCAGTTTAATTTTTCCGGAACCCTGAATATGGAGAGAAAACAATTCCACCGGGTCGGACACCCATATTAGCTCCAGATTTTTACCCTGCAAAACTCCGTCAACATCAATTTCGCGGCGGTTGTAGTAGGAGACAAATTTACCGTCTTTCATCCGGCCAGTTTGATTTTCTTTTTTAATTAAGTCCGGAGGCACTCGATAGAGGGGATATTTATATTTTTCAGTGCGTTCCAGTGAACCTTCGAGCAATGGTTCGTAATAGCCTGTAAAAAGCGCATTGGAATTGCTGCCTGTTCCGGCAACACGATAAACATTAAATTCTGCGATAATTTTTTTGCTTAACTCGGCTTTATTATCCGTCTGACGTAAAATTGCGCGAAACGCTACAAGTGTTTCTTTTAATTGTTGCGATGTGATTAATCTGTCAGCGACGTGGTAAACTTTATCGCGTCCGGCATTTTCATAATAATTAATGCTGCGTTCAATTGCCAAAACCAACGAATCCGTATCGAGATCATCGGCAAAATTAATATCGGCAGCTTTGGCAACAGAAGAAAATGACGGAAGGAACTTTGCATGAGTTTTGGGAACAGAACGCATACAGCCGCTGACAAAAGCGGCAACTATTAACAATAGAAGAATCCTGGGCCAACGTTTCATAATTCTATAATCATCGCTGTTTCATCGCAGTAGTCGGGATATTTGGAACAGCGAAAACAATCCGCCCAAATTTTTTCCGGCAGCATGTTTCTGTCAATTTCCTTAAAGCCCAATTTAAGGAAAAAATCTTTTTTATAAGTAAGAGTGAATACCTTGAAAAGTCCCAACGTAATAGCTTCGGAAATACAGGCTTCCACAAGTTCCCTGCCAATACCCCTGCTCCGATAATTTTCATCGACATAAAGCGAACGTATTTCCGCGAGATTTTCCCAGATGATATTCATCGCACAAATACCGGTAACCTGCGAATTGCTTTCATCATAAAAAACAAAAAAATCCCTCAAGGAATTATAAATATCCATCAAAGCGCGCGGCAGCATTTCGCCTTTTCCGGACGACAGATTTATCAGGCGGTGAATGGTTTTCACATCATCAATGCGCGCTTTTCTCAGCATTTTCTTTCTCCTAATTTAAAATTTGGATGTTTTGGACTCTTTTATCATTTCACGGGCATGCTTCCGTGTTGTTTCTGTAACATTCACGCCACCCAGCATGCGGCTGATTTCTTCAACCTTCTGTTCAACATCAAGTTCCTGCACAAATGTACTCGTTCTGCCTTTCGCCACCTTTTTGAAGACATGCAGATGATTATCTCCAAAACAGGCAATTTGGGGCAAATGGGTGATACAGATAATCTGATGATTGGCGGAAACAGATTTCAGCTTCCGGCCGACAATTTCCGCCACTGCTCCTCCGATACCATTATCCACCTCGTCGAAAACAATCGATGCCACGGAACCTGTTCGCGACAAAACATTTTTCAATGCCAGAATTATCCGCGATAATTCACCACCGGAGGCAATACTGTTCAGTGGTTTTGCTTCTTCGCCTTTGTTTGCCTCCAGATAAAATTCAATTTCATCTCCTCCCGTCTGCTCAAACAGTTCAATACTTTTATCAGCAGCAAATTTGTTAAAATTGACATGGAAAGAGGCATTAGGCATATTCAGTTCGTGTATTTCTTTGTTCACTGCCTCCTGCAATTTTTTTGCCGCCTGTTTTCTGATTTCGGAGAGTCTAAGAGCTTTCTGGCGTAAATTATCTTTTATTTTCTCTTCTTCCCTGTTTAATTTTTCCAGTTCTTCTTCTATGGAAGAGACCTTGTTCAAATCTTCTTCTATCTCCTGTTTCCGGCGCAGAACATTTTCCAGCGAGCCGCCGTGTTTGCGTTTGAGCCGGTTCAAAAGTTCAAGTCGTTCATCGATAAGCGCCAGCCGCTGAGCATCGAAAAAAAGGTTTTTGCCGTAATCACGCAGCGTCAGCGCAGCTTCCTGTAAAGTGATAAAACTATCGTCAATATCATTGTCTGCAAGTTTCAATCCGGTGTCTATTTTTTTAATCTCTTTTATCTGACTCTGCACTTCCTTCAATTTAACGATGGCAGAATCTTTTTCTCCATAGAGCAAATCATAGGCACGATCAGCCCACCCGGACAGTTTTTGGAAATTAACGAGAACTTTCTTTTCATCGGCCAGCGCCGTGTCTTCCGCCGGTTGAGGATTAATATCCTGAATCTCTTTTAACTGAAATTTCAACAGGTCAGTTTTTTCTTCTCTGCTTTTACTCAAGTCCTGTAATTTTTCTATCTGAGACCTGATCTGCCGATATTGATCATAAATCACTTCGTAATCTGATCTTTCAGGCAGGCATCCGCCGAACTCATCCAGAATGTTAATATGATTTTCGGCATTGAGAATTACCTGATGTTCACGCTGACCGCAAATATTAATCAATCTCTCACTTATGGAAGCCAGATTAGCCAAAGTCGCTGTTTGTCCGTTAATGAACGCCTTATTTTTACCTGTGTGCGAGACAATCCGGCGAATGATTAAATCTTCTTCATCGGGAAAACCCATATCTGTAATTTTATCCCGCAACGGTTTATTCGCGGATATATCGAAAACTGCTTCAACAGTAGCCGTGTCGGCCTGAGACCTGATTATTTCCGTCGTGGCTCTATCTCCTAAAAGAAGGCTTACCGCACCGATAATTATTGATTTACCGGCGCCGGTTTCACCGGAAATAATATTCAATCCATTACCAAAAGAAACATGGAGTTCATCAATGATGGCAAAATTTTTAATGCTCAATTCATTAAGCATTCTTCTTTTTTCTAGCTCCCGGAGGTAAGTCACCCCAACCGAGCTTGGAACGAAGAATTTCAGCATAGCTGCGGTAGGGAGAGAGAACCAGCATTGTCGCATGTCTGGATCTCTTGACAGTTACGACATCGCCGGATACGAGTTTGTAAGCTTCCTGTCCGTCCAAAGTTAATATAGCACCTTTATCCTTGGACCAGAGAGTTATTTTTAAATTTGAATCTTCCGCAAAAATAATCGGACGATTAGTCAGAGTATGGGGGCAGATGGGATTAATAATAATCAGGTCTTTCCCGGGAAAAACAATGGGACCGCCGGCGGAAAGCGAATAGGCCGTGGAGCCGGTGGGCGTGGAAACAATCAGACCATCACCTTTATAAGTTGTCAGATAATTACCGTTAACTTCCATCTCGAATTCATTCATACGGGAAAGACTGCCGCGATTAATGACTACATCGTTTAAAACACTACCGGCATTAGTAACAGCTTTCCCATGCCTGATGCTGACATCAAGCATCATCCTTTTTTCTATCTCGAATTCCCCTCTGATAACTAACTCCAGCGCCGAGTGGATTTCGTTTAAATTTACTTCGGTGAGATAGCCGAAGCTGCCCATATTTATTCCCAGAATAGGAACTTTATGCCCGGCTATATATCGTGCCGCGCGTAACATCGTGCCGTCTCCGCCTAAAACAACAATAAGTTCTGATTTTTTTGCCAGGTCGGTTCTACTCAGCCCTCCATCAAGAGCAATTTTTCTGGAAATTTCCATTTCCAGAAATACTTTCACGTTCCGTTCTTCAAGCCATTTTTTTAGCGAACGGACATGGTCGGCAATTTTTTCTTTTTCAAGGTTGGCGATAATGCCTATTCTTTTAATTTTCATTTACTTAGACCTCGGAATATTGAGCTCACTAACATAAAAAAAACTCTCTGTCCACGGATAATATTTCATGAATATCTTCATGGAATATTTGATCTTTTTTATATAATTATCCAACATAAATTCTTGACATACCTGTATTTAATAATATACGGTGCAGCCCGTCGAGGTGATCATTATGGGTTTATTAAAAGGCAGTTTTACTTTTGCTCGTTTTCACGTAGAAGGCCAGTTGCCGCAGGCATTTTTAAATTTCGTCAACAGCCGGATTAAAGCTAATTCTTACAAAGATATGCCTAAATCAACCGAAGAAAAAAGGCTGGGCTGGGTTTCTCTAACCGACATTCTGGATAACGATTTTGAAAAAGCCAATTACGCGCTGGGCGATTACCTTATCTTTTCTTTACGCATCGACCGTAAACTTATTTCGCCCAAGCTCATGAAAATAAAACTAATGGAAGAAGAAAGACGATATCTTGCCCAAAATAGCAAAGACAGAATCAACAAAGCAGCGGCCACGGGAATTAAAGACAAGGTGAAGCTGGAACTTTTGACCAGACTTGATGCTATACCATCCTTTTACGATGTCTGCTGGGCTGTAGGACAAAAAACAATCTATTTTTCTTCGCTTGCCGAAAAGGTCGTTGATGACTTTGCCGATATGTTTAAAAAAACATTTGCCCTGAATCTCAAGCCTTTTTCACCACAGGAAAATAATCTGATAACAAAAGACCCCGAATCGTCGGACACGGCCTCGTTGGCCGGCCGGGAATTTTTAACCTGGCTCTGGTTCAAATCGGAGGAACGAAACGGCAGAATAAAAGTATCGGATAAAGAAGAAGTTGAACTCCATCTCTTAAAAAAGATAGTTTTAGAAGCTGGCGAAGGTGAATATTCTCAGGGAGTCGTCTGCCACGGAATTCATGCCGAACATAAAGAAGGCAAGGAAGCAATCCGTCAGGGGAAAAAAGTTAAAGAAGCGGGAATCAAACTGATTCACGATAAAAACGAATGGGAATTTATTCTTAAAGCGGACTCTTTCCATTTTCAATCTTTGAAATTGCCGGTGACAGACTGGGAGGAAAGTCAGGAAGATCAGTCAGGAAAACTTCTGGAACGGATTTACCTTATTGAAGAAGCCGCAAAGAAAATCGACCGTTTATATAATTCTTTTTTGCAAATTCGTTATTCAGCGCAGTGGGAAAAAGATGAGAAAAAGCATATGACCAAATGGCTGGAACACAAATAGACCGCGCCTAAATCAAAGATGATATCGAGGC
>AWGX01000301.1 GCA_000495415.1 Smithella sp. ME-1
AAAAAAAGGGATACAATTTTTACGTATGTTGATAGTTTGAATCGCGGAAAATAGGGTATGATTTTTCCATTTTGAGTATTCCCCCACAATAACAAAAGCCAATTATGCTTTAGGCAACTTAAAGTTCAGGCAGAGCATATCTTTTTGTTATGAACTGCCATCCGCTTTCCTGCCGGGGGCTTCCTCTTCAGCTATCTGGCGCAATAATTTCTTGTTCACTTTCTGGACCTCAGTAAGGGGTATTGACTCAACTATCTTCACAACTTTCGGTACGGCATATTTTGCCACTTGATTTTTCAGATAAGTTATAATCTTTTCTTCGGTAATATTCATTTCGCATCCGTTCTGGGGCTCGACAAATACACATACACGCTCACTGCCCTGTCTTTCGGGATCGGGAATGCCGATCGTAGCAGCTCTTCTGACGCCGGGACACTCCAGTAGGATATCGTCAATCTCCCTGGAATATACCTTGAATCCTGAAACAATAATCATGTCCTTGGTTCTGTCAACAATATAAAAGTAGCCGTTTTCATCTATCTTTACGACATCGCCTGTATGAACATATCCCTCTTCATCAAGACCGCTTCCCACCTTTGGCCAGTAACCCAGCATCCTCTGGGGGCCGCGCAGATACATTTCACCTGTCTTGCCGTTAACTATTTCATCCCAGGTCAGTTCCGTTCCTGTATCAACATCAACAACTTTTATTTCTGTATCGGGCATGGGAACACCTATTGTTCCTCTTTTTTCAACTTTTTTCTTGGATTTTTTACTGACAAAGGCGGTTACATTAGACAGAATGCCTATTCCCTTGCTCACGAAAAACCCGACAATTTTACTGCCCACAACTTTCAGGAAGAGATTGGTAGCGGGAACAACGCCTGGAAGACCGAGAAATTTGTTGTTTATCTTGACAAGAAATCTGCCGCCGAAGATGCGGAGCATAAATGATGTGTTCAGATGCGTAACCGGCGACATTTCGGAAAGACCGTAACCTTCCATAATACCGCCGCCACCTCCCTTTTTCTCAAATTCCTCCTGAACAGTCTTTGGCAGAGGCGCCGAACCGGATATTCCCAGAATTGTGATACCCTTTAACTTCTCCTGTGTCAGTTTGAGAAACTGAGTGGGAACGCCCATTTGCAACAAAGGACGATATTTTTTTATCATTTCTATCAT
>AWGX01000302.1 GCA_000495415.1 Smithella sp. ME-1
ATCTGAACATTTTTGAACAGCCCCGAAACATGGTGGTTTTTAACAACCCCATATTCCTAAGGCCATAGGAGGATTAAACGATGAGTTATAAAATGGGGATATTTGCCATTCTTGTTTTGTTTGTTCTTGTTTTTTTAGCTCAGAATATAGAAGTCGTCGCGGTTAAATTTATATTTTGGGAGCTTTCAATGTCGCGGGCGGTTTTGTTGTTCTTTTCCCTCTTGTTAGGTTTTATTATCGGCTGG
>AWGX01000303.1 GCA_000495415.1 Smithella sp. ME-1
GTAAATACATTTAAAAGGGCAGCCCCGGCTGCTAAAAAGAGGAGCATACTTTATATGCATTAAAGCTGTCATGGCATTGATCTTCCAGTATGCTTTAAGATCGACAAGATCATACGCCGGGAATGGCAGCGTATCGATATCTTTCACTAAAGGAGTAACTCCCGGATTTGTAACTATGCCGTCCTTAGTGCGCCTGAATATACCGGGCACCTCCGATATGTCGCCACCGTCGAAACAAGCATTGATCAATGCCTCGAAAGTA
>AWGX01000304.1 GCA_000495415.1 Smithella sp. ME-1
GAAAACTTTTTACGCGGAAGATCCAAAAGCAACGGATCAGTATCTACCGGCGTTTGTCATCACCGATAGTTCAGGAAAGCCAATTGGCACAATTAATGACGGTGATGCGGTTATCTTTTTCAACTTCCGGGGTGACCGTGCCATCGAGATATCCAGGGTATTTACAGAGAATGATTTTACTGAATTCGACAGAGGAACCCTTCCAGATATTTTTTATGCGGGAATGATGGAGTATGACGGCGATGCTCATATTCCGCCCAACTTTCTTGTGCAGCCGCCAGCCATTGATCGCGTCATCAGCGAGTACCTTTGCGCGGAAGGAATAAAAACCTTTGCCGTATCCGAGACCCAGAAGTACGGCCACGTTACTTATTTCTGGAACGGCAACCGTTCCGGCTATATTGATGAATCACTGGAGAAATATGTGGAGATACCTTCCGACAGGATTGAGTTTGACAAGGCCCCCCAGATGAAGGCCAAAGAAATAACGGATACTGTTATCGAACTGCTTAAGGAGGGCAATTACAAATTCGGAAGAATGAATTTCCCGAATGGCGATATGGTTGGACATACAGGCAAGACGGAGGCAGCAATTATCGCGGTGGAGACAGTGGATAAATGCGTTGGAGAACTGCTGACTATCATCGAGGAAATAGGAGGAATTGCCGTTGTCACGGCGGATCACGGCAACGCTGATGAAATGTTCACGATAGACAAAAAAGGGGTAAAATCGGTTAAAACAGCGCACACCCTGAATCCTGTACCCTTCGTAATTTACGATCCTCTGTATCAGGGAGAATACCGGATTGCGGATATCAAAGAAAAAGGTCTGTCTAATATTGCGGCGACTCTATTAAATCTTCTGGGATACGAAAAACCGGAGGACTATGATCCCTCGTTTATAGAAATCGTGTCTACAGAAAAATAACAAAACTATTAACTGCTAAAAACCTGTAATTTTTCAAGCTTTTAACAAACGCCGGATTTTAATACGGAATGCTAACTTTAGAAACAACGTTTTTGCCACCCAAAAACTCCTTCATTCACAACGTAGCTTATCCGATACTTTCCTCCACAGAAATGAATTTTCTCATCCATAATTATTCATTGACAAAGTCACAACACATAAATAAATTGAACTTTAACAATTAATTAAGGAGTGTGTTACATGGAAATTTCTAAATTAAAAATGAGATTTATTTTGACGTTTCTTGTTCTATTCTTATTGCCTGTGCATAACATTCATGCGGAAGGGTACGAATGGCAACTGGTGCAAAGTTCCGGAAGAATAAATGATCTTTATTATGATTCTTATTCCAGCGCCGTTTACGCTTTGGCGGATGATCTTGGCGTGTTAAAGTCAACCAATTACGGAGCGACTTGGGTGGCAAAAAACAACGGCATAGGCATATTCCCTAGCGAAAAATGGAGGTTTAAGAAAATATCCGGTAATAGCAACGGCCATATATTTTTAGCAACTCAAGGACAATACTTTTATCGTTCATCGGATGGGGGAAAT
>AWGX01000305.1 GCA_000495415.1 Smithella sp. ME-1
CCTGCCGTCACGCCGTGATCCAGAGGAACAATCAGTGTCCGGCCGTTCTCGCGATTCATAATACGCTCCATTCTAATCTGCTTGCCAATCATATGTTGCCTCCAGTGATTTTTGTAATTAAGAAAATAATTTGATAATGCGTTTATTGTCAAACACAAAACACAATGTCAAGATTATTTTATAGTCGTTGAATAATTAACTTAGAATATGCAATAAAAGAAATTGAAACGTTCTGAAATTGTTTTTGTCATTTCAACCGAAGG
>AWGX01000306.1 GCA_000495415.1 Smithella sp. ME-1
GTGTCCCGATGCGAAATCGGGACGAGGGTGGATTTTTTTACTTTTTCCTTTACCCTTGCTACTTGCCCCTTGACCCTTTGTCCTTTTCCCTTCACCCTTCACTTTTCACGTTTCACAGGTCTTACTTTCTTTTCTTAACGGTTTTCTTTGCAGCTTTTTTGGGAATGATACTTTTTATTTTTGCGGCATCTGTAATCTTGCTTAATTGCCATTCCAGTTTTTCTATTTTCGCAAACGCGGCTTTTACCTTTTTATCCTCATCCAGATTTTTACCTTTTTTCAAAACAGCATAAGCAATTTCGCCCAGCTCGTTCATCTGGTCTTTTATTTTTACATGCAGATTAAATATCTGATACTGTTTTTTCCCTTCTTCGGATAGCTCATTCATCTTTCCGGATACAACATTGGCTCCCTGCATTACAGCAGCAAGCCCTTCCGCCCAACTCTTTTTCATATCCTTTTTAATCTTATCCAAAAAACTTTGCATGTTTTTTCCCAATCCTCTAATCCATCTAACCTTCCAATCCTCTATTGGTCTCTTTTTCTGTCATTCCCCATTCGTTGCTTCCCTCCCTTGAGGGGAGGGAGCGAGGGAGGGTGAAAATTTTGTTGCCATTCACATTTCACCATTCTCTTTTCACGTTTTTATTCCCCCAAGATTTGCACCACAATCTCCCTATGTCTGTCCCTATTATCAAAGTCAATGAAAACAATCTGCTGCCATGTCCCCAGGGTCATCCTGCCGCTGACCACAGGAACAGAAAGCGATGGTTTCATCAATGCGGCGCGCACGTGCGAAAACCCATTGCCGTCTCCCCATCGTGAATCATGCTTATAATGTATATTCGAAGGCGCAATTCTTTCCAGAGCAGTCTTTAAGTCTTCCAACACGCCGGATTCATATTCAATAGTTGTTATCGCTCCCGTAGAACCGGGACAAAAAACCGTAACCAGCCCATCGGCAACCGACGATTGCTTTAAAATAGCAAGCACCTGAGGCGTGATATTAATAATGTCACAATAGCCTTTTGTACTAAGCGAAATCGTTTGTGTTACTATCATAGTGAGACTCTCTGAAAACGAGCTTAGCAAAGTTTGAAGATTAAGTCGAACTATCCCCGAAGCGCAGCGGATGGG
>AWGX01000307.1 GCA_000495415.1 Smithella sp. ME-1
GTCAGAGAAAGGTGCAATAGGGTCAACGGACTTTGCCGAAGCTCCGATCTGTCTGTTGAGTTTTTGTTTGTGGCTTATGATAAACGGCTTACCTCCCTTGAATTTAATGATACCGTTATGTCTGGGTTCAATGGTCGGGGGTTTTTTCGGTCCTATGGCTTTGAGTAAAATAGGCTCCAAAGATATTCTTAAAAAGAGTTTAGGAGTTCTTGTCTTGATTGAAGGATTGTGGGTTATCTATAAGGTATGGCTTCGATAATGGTAAAAACAAAGATCAACAGAGGGAATAGAATATAATGAATTCCTTCAGTGTATCCTATTTAAAGCAATTGGAATCCGAATCCATCCACATCATGCGTGAAACTGCCGCCGAATTCAAAAATCCGGTGATGCTTTATTCGGTGGGCAAGGATTCCAGTGTAATGTTGCGTCTGGCGCAAAAAGCTTTTTATCCCGGCAAATTCCCTTTTCCTTTGATGCACATTGACACCGGTTACAAATTCCCGGAAATGTACAACTTCAGAGACGAATATTGCCGGAAAATCGGAGTAAATCTAATTGTGGAAAGAAACGAAGAATGGATTGCCCAGGGTTGTCATCCGTTGAAAATCGGCGTGGATAAGTGTTGCAGCTATTTAAAAACAGGCGCCTTGCTGAACGCTTTACGAAAACATGGATTCGACGCAGCGTTCGGTGGTGCAAGGAGAGAAGAAGAAAAATCCCGTGCCAAGGAAAGGGTATTTTCCCTGCGTGACTCCTTCGGCCAGTGGAATCCGAAAAATCAACGTCCCGAACCATGGGATATATATAACACCAGAATCAATGAGGGAGAGACGATGCGTGTTTTCCCCCTGAGCAACTGGACGGAACGGGATATCTGGGAATACATTAAACTGGAACAGATTCCCGT
>AWGX01000308.1 GCA_000495415.1 Smithella sp. ME-1
ATAAATTAATTACGACACAGCCTCGAAGGCCGGCGGTGTGCCCCTTAGGGTATATCCAGTATTATAAATCCTTTCCTAGATTCCCGCCTTCGCGAGAATGACGAGTGTTTTGCAAAGAGTTTATACTTTTTTTATTATACCCTTTTAACATTAAATATGATATCGCGACTTTCAGAGAATTGCCTAAAATAAAATTTTACTGAAGAGACTATGTCGCATTGTCTTGTTCACCCTCGCCCAACCTCTCCCCTCATAACCTGAAGGAGAGGAGTTATATGGATTGCCGATCAGCAGGCATGTCCTGGCATGCACCGGGGTTCCTTACAGGAATGACGGCGCGGTGGATTCCCGCTTTCACTTACCGGGAAGGCAATTTCAAGATACCAATGTCTTTCAGCGGAAGAACCGTAATTTTTTCATGAACCGGATACTTTGCAGTGCCGGGATAAACAACCCACAAATGATCCAGTTTCAATGTGTCCAGCGCCGAACGCATGGATTTGGTTACAACAGGTGTTTCGCTATACTTAAATTCGACGCCATAGCGCCGCCCACTATGAAGGAAAAACAGATCAATCTCTGCGCCACTGTAAGTTGACCAAAAATATACCTGCTTCGTTTCGAGAACGTTGAGCGTCTGTTCCAGGGCAAAACCTTCCCATGACGCACCGACACGCGGGTGGCCGTTCAGCGCATGAAAATCCGTGAGACTCAACAATTGATGGAGAATCCCGGAATCACGAAAATAGATTTTGGGCGCTTTCACCTGACGCTTGCTCAGATTTTCGTGCCAGGGCATCAACTGACGAATCATGAAAGTCCCTGAAAGAATGTCCAGATAACCGCGCATGGTTTTGTCGGAAAATCCCATCGCCCGCCCCAGTTCTGAAGCATTCCATATCTGTCCGTGATAGTGCGCCAGCATAGTCCAGAAACGCCGCATTGAGGCAGCCGGAATAGAAATACCAAGCTGGGGAATATCACGTTCCAGAAAAGTCCGGATGAATCCCTCGCGCCAGGAGGCGCTGTCCTTTTCGGAAGAGGCAAGAAAGGAACGGGGAAATCCACCCCGAAGCCAGAGCTTGCGTTCATCTCTGGGTTTGACTTCCTCAAGTGTAAAACCCGTCAATTCCACAAATTCAACACGCCCGGCAAGTGTTTCCGAGGCTTTCTTAATAAGTTCCGGTGATGCGCTGCCTAAAATTAAAAAGCGAGTCCGGTTTTTGGGCCGGTCAACGAGAACCCTCAAAACATTGAAAAGTTCCGGCATGCTCTGGATTTCATCCAGAATAACAGCCCCTTGGAATTCACTCAAAATAAGTTCGGGATTTTGCAGCCTTGTCTGATCAGGACGGGATTCCAGATCGAAATAAGCCGCCGTTCGGTTTTGACCAAACATCCGCGCCAGGGTGGTCTTGCCGCACTGCCGGGGGCCAAGCAGAGCAGTCACCGGCGACCGCCGCAAGGCATCAGAGAGTTTTTCTATAAAGGAAGGTCGTTTAATCATGGCATGATTATACATTGAATATTCGGAATGTCAATCCGAATCTTCAATGTATTTTTTTCATGATGTCCTGCATCCCCGTCTTGTGTAAGTTCTTTCTTTATATCCAGCTGGTTTATCATTTTCCACGGCATAGAATATCCTCC
>AWGX01000309.1 GCA_000495415.1 Smithella sp. ME-1
TATTTTTTTAAAATCGAAAAACGAATTGACTGTATCCGTTTACGCCGGAGAATCTCCTTTGAGTTATAAAATAAATTTTGTAATAAAGCCGGAAAAGACTCCTCTGGGAGTCTGCACATCATCCGCCACGGTCGGTCCATCTTTAAGCTTTGGCAATGCCGATGCTGTCTGTGTCATTTCCAAATCGGCTACACTGGCTGATGCCGCTGCTTCCGCTATTGGTAATAGAGTTAAAAGTAAAAACGATATTAAGACCTCACTGGATTTCGGAATTAACATTCCCGGAGTTGCAGGAATAATCATTATCTTAGGGAATGATATGGGAGCGATAGGGGAGGTGCAGCTTGTTTAGAAAAACCATGCACGAAACCCGGCGAATGCCGGGGGAGTTACATTTGATTTAGAAAATCTATAAATAATTAAATGTATTGACTTCTTGACAGTTATTATATAATAAAATTCAATAATAATACTTTAAAATTCTAAGCGTTCCTTATATTA
>AWGX01000310.1 GCA_000495415.1 Smithella sp. ME-1
CGGCGTTATGCAAGCCTGGGAGATGTTATCGTGGTTTCGGTAAAAGAAGCAATTCCGAATTCCAAGGTTAAAAAAGGCGATGTTATGAAAGCGGTTATCGTACGTACTGTCAAAGAAGTAAAAAGGCCGGACGGTTCTTATTTGAAATTTGATGACAATTCGGCGGTTTTAATTACCAACCAGATGGAACCTATTGGAACGAGAATTTTTGGACCTGTTGCTCGTGAATTGAGAGCAAGACAGTTCATGAAAATTATATCGCTGGCTCCGGAAGTTTTGTAAAAATATTTCGCAGAGGAATAAAATGAGCTTAAGCAAATTGAGAAAAGGGGATGTTGTTAAAGTTCTTTCCGGTAAAGATAAAGGCAAGACCGGCAAAGTATTGACGATTATTCCCGAGAAAGACAGAATCGTAATAGAAAAAGTTAATTTGATTAAGAAGCATAAAAGACCTGATCAAAAAGGTAAAGGTGGTATTGTAGAGAAAGAGGGATCGATTCACATATCTAAAGTTGGCTTGATATGCAACAAGTGCAATAAGGCTGTCAGGATAAAAAGTAAGATCCTTGAAGATGGGAAAAAAGTACGAGTTTGCAGCAAATGCAATGATGTAATCAATGTGGGTTAAAAAACAATGGCAAGATTAAAGGATTATTATTTAAAGAAAGTAGTTCCTGCTCTGATTGAGAAGTTTAATTACAAAAATCCGATGCAAGTGCCCAAGATGGAAAAAATAGTTATCAATATGGGTCTTGGCGAAGCCATTCAAAACGTAAAAATTATTGATGGTGCTGTCCTGGAACTGGCGGCAATCACCGGGCAAAAGCCGGTAATAAATAAGGCGAAGAAATCCATCGCTACATTTAAGTTAAGACAGGGTATGCCCGTTGGTTGTTCGGTTACCTTAAGAAAAAATAACATGTACGAGTTTTTTGATCGTTTAGTTAATGCCGCTCTGCCCAAGGTAAGAGATTTCCGCGGCATATCACCCAATGCTTTTGACGGCAGGGG
>AWGX01000311.1 GCA_000495415.1 Smithella sp. ME-1
GGGGGGTGACTTTGGTTTTTTTCATGATAAAGTGGTCCCAGGATTCAAATGTTCCGGAAGAGGTATCGCGGGAAATGACCACTATCTTCAAATCATCTCCTCCGACTTCCTTCCAGTTGGTTATCTTGCCCTGATAAATCTGGCTCAACTGATCAATGGACAAATTCTTCACCTTGTTTCTGGGGTGCACAATAGGAATTAAGGCATCAATGGCAACCACATGTTCCACAGGATTGACGCCCCTGGATTTTGCGAGCTCAATCTCTTCTTTTTTAATGGACCGTGATGACATGGCGATATCCGTGGTTTTATCCACAATCGCCTTGATGCCTTCGCCGGAACCGCCGCCGGACACCGACATCTGAACACCCGGATTCGCTTTCATGTGGGCTTCAACAGCGGCCTGAACTATCGGCAACACGGTTGTGGATCCCTTGATGACAATTGAAGAATCCGCGAACGACATCCCGCTCATCATCGCCAGGGCGACAACGGCCAATACTGTTTTCTTGAAAATATTTAACATTAAACTTTCCTCCTGATTTAAAATTTGCGCTAATATAAATCATTAATGTTACAGTTTAATGACATGCAAAAGAATATTAGAAAAATAATGAAAATGAGCAGATTATTTGATATCGGCAAATTTATAGCCGAAGCCTCTAACTGTTAGAATATATTTAGGATTTTCCAAATCTTTCTCGATTTGAGAACGCAGCCGCCGGATGTGAACATCAACGGCGCGGTCGGTGATAAAAGTATCGTCTCCCCAGACATGATCAAGAATCTGATTTCTGGAATAAACTCTGCCGGTATTCCGGGACAAAAAGAACAGGAGTTTCAGTTCTGTCGGACTGAGCGTTACCGCCTTCCCATGAACCGAAACATGACAGGAAGCATAGTTTATTTTAAGCCCCTGATAGCTGAATTCCTCTTTGTCCGCATATTTTCCCTTATCCTGCAGGCGTCGTAAAATGCTGCGCACCCTGGCAATGAGTTCTTTGAGGCTGAACGGTTTGGTCACGTAATCATCAGCGCCGATTTCCAGGCCGATGATTTTGTCAATCTCCTCACCTTTCGCCGTCAACATAATAATCGGAATTCCGGCAGTTGCAGGATTACCGCGAACCGCGCGGCAGACATCAAGCCCGTTCATTTCGGGCAGCATCAGATCGAGGATGATCAAATCGGGTTTTTGAGATTTCAGAATTTTCAACGCCGCTTCACCGTCAAAGGTTTTTAGAGAAGAAAAACCCTCTTTCTCCAGGTTGTAAGCAATCAGATCAACAATATCTTTTTCATCATCAACAATAAGAATTTTAGACATATAAATTTATACCATTTGCAGGATGTGTCGCAACATTTTTGTTCAGGTTACAAGATTAACCTTATTTCTAATACTATTTCTAAATCAAAGATGATATTG
>AWGX01000312.1 GCA_000495415.1 Smithella sp. ME-1
CGTGACACCTCCGCCAGCGGAGGAGACGAAATGACGTTTTTTTAGTGCTTACTTACCTTCTTGCGCAGGGTTTCCAAAAGTTGCTCCGGCGTATTTTTTGCCAGTATATCGTTAAACTGCGTGCGATAATTCTGAATAAGGCTTACATTCTCTACGACAACATCATAGACTTTCCATTTACCATCTTTTAAAATCATCCGGTAAAAAATTGGTATCTCTTTGGAAGATGTAATAATCTTTGTCTGAACTTCTGCCTGAGTATCTGAAAGCATATTTTCTTTATAGAAATCCACCTTTTCATTCGTGTAGTCCAGAATTTTGTCCGCATATGATTTTTCCAGTATTTGTTCAAAGAGTTTTATAAATTCAGCACGTTGCGTGGGATTGAATTTGTTCCAGTTACGTGACAGGGTACGTTTGGAAAATTCGACTTCATCAAACATATCCTCATAAATAACCCGTAGTTTTTCCTTCTTTATTTCTTTGGCCGATTCCGCTTTAAGTTTGGGATTACGCAGTATATCCAGAACATTGTTCACATTTACTTTAACCGTATCCAGTGGAACTCCGGCATAAACCGGAAGAGAAAACATAAAAAGAGTCAGTATGATTATCCATCCTGTGTGTAGTTTTTTCATTTCTTAATCCTCCTCAGATTCCCTTATACCAATTTTATTGCTTTTTTACATCACCAAAGGCATATTTACTGATAAGTCCAATTATATCCACAGGTGCCTGGGTTTCTGTTATTGTTCCGTTAGTTCCTAAAAGTGTGCCGGATCCTCCCGGATCAATGCTGATGTATTGATTACCCATCAATCCTTCCGTTTTAATGGAAGCAATGGCATCATCATATATTCTTATACCTCTTTTAATTTTCATTTTCACGACTGCCTGTTGGTTTTCCTGGTCCATAATAATTTTTTCCACCTGCCCGACTTCAATACCCATAATGTCAACAGGGTTCCCATCTCTCAGTCCGGTCACGGAAATGAATTTGGCAGTCAATGGATATGAATTATCCTGTAGAAAAGAAACTTTACCGAGTTTCACGGTCATGTACCCTATGCAGAGCAACCCCAGAAAAACAAAAATGCCGACGATGGTTTCTATTTTGTATTTATTCATATGTTCACTCCTTGGCGTCGCATCGTAAACGCCCTATTTCTTTTTGTTGAGATTTGGCCAAGTCTATAATGGAATCT
>AWGX01000313.1 GCA_000495415.1 Smithella sp. ME-1
CCCCCCGCTTCTCGGGATAATTCGATCTGCAAGCTTCAGTGCACTCTGTTTCTGAAGCTTGCAGATCGTTAAGCTACTTTACTTCAGCACCCACTGCTTCCTTTCGGCTAAGGCGAATCTTGCCGGACTTGTCGATTTCCAGCACTTTCACCATAACTTCATCGCCTTCCTGCAATACGTCCGTCACCTTGGCAATTCTTTCCTTGGCAATCTGCGAAATATGCAGAAGGCCTTCGGTTCCGGGAAGAATTTCGACAAACGCGCCGAAATCGACGATCTTCTTGACAGTGCCGCGATAAATTTTGCCGACTTCCGCTTCTTCAGTCAGCCATTTC
>AWGX01000314.1 GCA_000495415.1 Smithella sp. ME-1
AACACAGCAGTAATCAAATTCAATACCCTGTCCGATGCGGTTGGGACCGCCGCCGATAATCGCGACTTTTCTTTTCGTTGAAGGCCTTGTTTCGTTCTCCGTTTCATAGGTGGAATAATAATAAGGGGTGTAAGCTTCAAATTCCGCCGCGCAGGTATCGACAAGTTTATATACCGGCATAATTTTTTCTTTTTCGCGCCATTGGCGAATTTCCAACTCGGTCTTTTTCCAAAAAGAGGCCAGCGCCCGATCGGCAAAACCCATTTTCTTGGCAGCGTTGAGCAACTCTACTGATGGAATGGAATTCTTCAGTTCATTTTCAGCATCAACGATTTCCTTTACCTGATGCAAAAACCACGGATCTATTTTTGTTAATTGATAGAGCTCATCAATCGACATATCGTTTTGCATGGCAGCGGCGATATAGAAAAGCCGCAGTGAATTGGGTTTGATTAGTTTGCTTTTGAGAAATTCTTTTTTATCTTTCAAATCTTCCGGCAGAGATTGTTCAAGAACGAAACGTCCGATTTCCAGAGAACGAACTGCTTTCTGCAGGGATTCTTTGAACGTGCGGCCGATAGCCATGGTCTCGCCGACGGATTTCATAGAAGTAGTTAAAAAATCATCCGCTTGCGGAAACTTCTCAAAAGTCCAGCGGGGAATTTTCACGACACAGTAATCTATAGTCGGCTCAAAAGAGGCCATCGTTTCGCGTGTAATATCGTTGGGGATTTCGTCCAGTGTGTAACCGACGGCAAGTTTCGCGGCAATTTTCGCAATAGGAAATCCGGTAGCCTTGGAAGCCAGTGCCGATGACCGCGAAACACGGGGATTCATTTCGACAACAATCATTTCTCCCGTTTGCGGATGAACGGCAAACTGCACATTGGAACCGCCTGTCTCCACACCGATTTCACGAATTATGGCAATGGCGGCGTCGCGCATTATTTGATATTCTTTATCGGTCAGCGTCTGCACGGGAGCAACGGTAATGGATTCACCGGTATGCACACCCATCGCATCGAAATTTTCAATGGAACAAATAATGACGACGTTATCGGCTTTGTCGCGCATTACTTCCAGTTCGTATTCCTTCCAGCCAAGAACTGACTCCTCAATCATGACTTCCGAAATCATACTGGCATCCAGACCGCCTTTGGCTACTTCCATTAACTCTTCACGATTGTAAGCAACGCCGCTGCCCGTTCCACCAAGTGTAAAGGAAGGACGGATAATCAGAGGAAAGCCGATTTCATCGGCAATTTTCAAAACATCATTCATGGAGCGGGCAAAGCCGCTTTTGGGAACACGCAAGCCGATATTTTCCATCGCGTGCCGGAATTTTTCTCTGTCTTCCGCTTTATGGATAACATCAAGCGACGCACCGATCATTTCCACTTTGTATTTTTTGAGCACGCCGCTTTCCGCGACTGCCACAGCCGTGTTCAATCCGGTCTGTCCGCCTAATGTGGGAAGCAAAGCATCCGGCCGTTCGCGGGCAATAATTTTTGCCACAGCTTCCGGAGTTATCGGTTCAATATAAGTCCTGTCGGCCATTTCCGGATCAGTCATAATGGTCGCGGGATTGCTGTTGATTAAAACAACTTCGTAGCCCTCCTCCCGCAGGGCTTTACAGGCCTGCGTTCCGGAATAATCGAATTCACAGGCCTGACTGATGATAATAGGACCGGAACCGATGAGCAGTATTTTTTTTATGTCTTTGCGTTTAGGCACTTATTTAACCAATTTAACTAATTACTTCCCCTCCACTTGTGGGAGTGGATTAAGGGGAGGGGTATTCTTTTCAAACAACTCAAGAACATTGTACATTTGCACCCTCACCCTAACCCTCTCCCCTCAAGGGAGAGG
>AWGX01000315.1 GCA_000495415.1 Smithella sp. ME-1
TCTGCACTATCTGGAAAACATACATGTGACAGCGGATAGAAATCTTGTGGATTTCCGCTTTCCGGTTCAGTATGTCATCCGTCCTCATCTTGGTTTCCGTGGCTTTGCGGGAAAAATTGTTTCGGGAACGATAACACCTGGGGAAGAAGTCGTTGTATTGCCGTCCGGAAAGACATCTTTCATTAAAGCTATAACGACTTATAATGGTGATTTGCAGGAAGCCTTTTGCCCGCAGTCGGTTGTTTTGTCTCTGAACGACGAAATTGATGTCAGCAGGGGAGATATGATTGTCCGGAGGAAAAATCTGCCTCAAATTGAAAATCGACTGGAGGCCATGATTTGCTGGATGGATGAGCAACCCATGATCTTGAC
>AWGX01000316.1 GCA_000495415.1 Smithella sp. ME-1
AAACTTAAAGATAAAAGTACAATATATGCAAATTTAACATTAAATAAAACTAGTATTATTTTTTATCGATATAAACTGGTTAGTTAGTTAAAAAGTAAAGGAGGAATATAATTTTGAAAAAACTTATTTGTTTTTCGATATGCTTAATGCTTGTTTCGGTAGGTTTTTCTGTATATGCGGAAAATAAAAGCGGTGCTACATCTATTTCGCTTAATGGCGG
>AWGX01000317.1 GCA_000495415.1 Smithella sp. ME-1
TCGCTTCATCACCTAGAATTTTTTCCAGAACAATTCTCACCAAACATTTCCCGAGCGCTTTCGCATAATCAGAGCCAGTCAGGTAAATCCCCAGCATAAAAATCAACCAGGAAACGCCATAAGCAAGCGGAATCCCAATAATACCAATAATTGGTTTTTTCAACTTAGCGGCAATTAGCCCTACTATAAAAAACGCCGGTATGAAAGAAACATAACTGAAAACAATTAAGACAAGACCGATTATTGCCGGCAAAGTATGCTTCTTTCTTATAACGCTTAAATCAGCGTGTTCATTTATGGCGTTTCGACAAAATTCCTTCCGGGCGAAATATAAGGCCGCTTTTTTGATTATACTCAAAATCTTTCCTGTAAAACAATATACGTCAATATTTTAAATGATATATCCGGCAGTGTCAGGCAAACAGCTCTTAGAAGCTGATTACTTTTCCATGATGCCGCCTATAGAATATTTTGAACGAAGCGGATAATCTTTGTAGGCGATATTTTTAAAAACTCCTGTCCGTGCCTGTCCTACAGTGGCAATCAATTCATTATCTATAAAAATACGCCCGTCGCCGATTACTATGCTTGCACCCGATTCTTTCAAAAGCGAATAACGCCGTACATCGACTTCAAAACGAACACATTTGTTAAACGGACGAATTTGACCGTTAAAAGCTACTTCTCCACAACCTAACGCCCTGCCCGTACCCAGTGAACCTTTCCAGACACAGAAAAAACCAAGCAATTGCCAGATAGCATCCACTCCCAGGCATCCGGGCTGTACAGGATCTCCCGAAAAATGGCATTGAAAATACCATGCATCCATACGAATGTCCTGTTCCGCTATCATCTTCCCCTGTTTGCCGTCGCTTTCTATCAATAATATACGATCAACCATAAGAAACGGAGGGGCAGGAAGCTTCGCGTCAAAATGTTCCGGAGGATCGGTTATCAGCCGACCATAAGAGAAGGCAAGAAGTTCTTCAAAGTTGAAATGATCGCGCTTTAAAAATTCCTGATATTTCATAATTATTTCGCTCTTTCCGCATACCAAAAGTACGATAATGCAATGATTTCCAGTAATTTAACACAGATATAAGAAATGAACTCTTTTGTCAAAAGAAAAAATGCCCACGTGAAGGTACCAAATCATTATAATCCAACCAATCCCACGTCGCTACTCTCCTGGGATAATTCGACTAATGCCTCAAACTTCATCCCGACTCGGCGGGATTCGTTTTCAGCAAGTCTCATTATTTTTAATAGCTTTGAAAATGAATTTGCGTTATAAGGTTGCGCAATATGATATTTCCAGATTGCGTAACAAACTTTTAAGAAAAAAAAACTGTCATTTCGAGGAGTCCCGATG
>AWGX01000318.1 GCA_000495415.1 Smithella sp. ME-1
CATGTCTAATTGCCGGAGCAATAGAAGGTTATCTGCTATTTTTTGCCTCATTAAATATTTGTTTTTGTACTTGATATTCTCCATTATTCCAGGCGCTATTTAATGATTTATCAATTGCATTTTTATCTGTGAAAATGGGATTTATTATAAATGACTTGATAATCTTCTTTTGTTTTTCACGTGAGAGCTTCTGCAAGCCCTCAAGGAAGCATTTGGGTTTGGATATGGCGAGTTTTTCAATTTCTTCTGCATTAGCTTCAGTTACCTCTGCATTTCCCATTGTTTCAACAGCATCTGAAATGAAAGCTGCCGTGTTACTTGGTGAAGAACATGAAAGTGTTTTTTCTTTATTTTCTGTCCGCTGCTGCCAAAAAGTCTTGTAATCATTTGCGTAGAGTTTGTTGAGGTCTCCTCCAAATGCAGTTCCCACTGAAGAGATCAAGCAAATGGTCAATAAATATTTCAATTTCATTGGTATTACCTTAGATAACATTGTTTATCTGCGTCGGCATAATATCCCATAGAAAAGCGATTGAAGATTTTATTTGCCCTTTTTATTCAGTTTTTCGACAAGTCTATGCAGCGATATATTATCGTTGATATTCAGTATGCTTTCCTCAGTTTCTTCGCTGTATTCGGACACAGCAATGATTGGCTGTGATGCCGTCTTCATTGGTTGTTTTGCTGCATGCTTCATATACGGCGCTTCCGTCAATGGCGACTGATAATAATTACTTTGTGACAATTCTTCAGTTGGGCGGAAAATATTGCCATAGGGACTGAAGTTAGAGCGGTTCTTCAGATAGTATGTCAGATAGCGTTCGGATGTGAACATACCGTCGTCTTTTGATGTTTCTACGATATTGTTAATCTGGTGAAGTTTGTTATCGCGAATAGTGTTCTTGATGGGAGAGGTTCCGTGAATAATATCCAAAACGGGAACACGTTGTCCGGCTTTTTCCAGAAACACCAGTTGCTGAACAGTAATCCAGACCAGCGTTGAAGCTAGTTGGTTACGAACCTCGGTTTGAGCCTCTACAGGGACTGCATTGCACATACGGTAAATTGCTTCTTCCGGATTGGCAGCATGCATTGTGGCAATGACCAAGTGTCCGGACTCCGCCGCATTGAGAGCGAGCCTCATTGTTTCTCCCTCGCGCAATTCTCCTACAACTATGACATCGGCATCTTCTCGCAGCACATCGAGAAGTCCCTGTTCAAAAGAAGGCGTGTGAGCACCTATTTCACGCTGCTCGATAAATGATTTTTTGGATGGTAAGCGGAATTCAATAGGATCTTCCAATGTCACAATATGTGACTTACGAAGTTTGTTTATATCATTGATAATTGCTGCAATTGTCGTTGTTTTACCTTCGCCTGTACCGCCGCAGATAAGCACCAGACCGGATTTGAACTTGGCGATATCATGGAGAGACGGATGGAGATTAAGCTCATCGATTGTCGGTATATGACCGGGAAGAAGCCTAATAGCTATACTTATCCCTCGCATTGTTGTGAACACATTTATACGAAGGCGGGCATTGCTGACAGAAAGGGAAACATCCACTGATTTTTTTTGTCGCAGAGATTCAAGTTGAAGAGGTGTCAGAAGCTTTCTGGTCAAATCATCTATTTCCTGATGAGTCCATTTCAGCGAACCGTGAAATTGAATATCACCGAATTTTCTTGTTACTACGGGATGTTCACCGGTTATGTGAATATCAGACATAGACTCTTTGATTGCAGTATTGATAATACTTTCAAAGCGTTTCATAAGACTCTCCCTTCTATTTTTTGTGAATCGTGGTTATGTCTCCATTCTTAAATGGTAACAATCCGGATTTGTTCAAAAATTATTTTGATGCGTTTGATAAGCCATTGCTTTCTTAAAAAGGCAATATAGGTAAGTCCGGTTTTTATGTCAATTGTTTTTAAGCAATTAAAATCTGCGGATATTCATTCTTAAATGCAAAAGCAGAAACAGTCACTTTCTTGCCAAGGTGACTGTTTCTGCTTAAATTTTTGCCTTTTGATATATTTAACGATTATGCTGATCTTCTGGCCGGTGGGACAAAGACATCGCGCATACCGGTATTTTCCAGTTTTATTGCGGATACCGGACAATGATAAGAGCAAACTCCGCAACCAATGCATTTCTTTTCATCTATTACAGCGATTTCGTCAACAAGACTGATTGCCTCCATCGGGCACATATCCTCGCAAGCCGCGCATCCGGTGCATTCAGAAGAGTCAACACGGGCTATGGATGATGTATAGGATTGCATTGGCGCGCCGCCAATGTAATAAATCTGGAATGTACCGCAGCAGCACTTGCAGCAATTACAGATGGCGAATTCTTCGTTGTTGATGTCCTGTTTTACATGAAACGCCTTGTGTACCAATCCATCTTCCCTGGCTTTAGCCATTATCTTAAATGCTTCTTCTTTTGATATTTTTTTGCCGAAATTGTATTTTATACAAAACTCAGCTGTTTGACCGAAAATGAAACAGTTTTCTCTTTCTTTAGTGACATGACAGGGCTTGCCGAGAAGATCTTTTTCGTGACGGCAGTAGCAGGTGGAAATCGCTATTGTGTCAAATCTTTCGATGATCTTCTTCACATCTTCATACGGCATGACATCGTCATGCGCTCCTTTTATTTCCTGCTCCACAGGAACTACTCTCGTTATCGGAGGCACTGTTTTGAGAAAATCCATAACCGGATCATAAGCGCCCTGAACCATGTCCGCGAGTTCCTTGAAAATTTGATCGAATAATTTTGCCAGCTTCTTTTCCTTCTCGGTTTTTCCGCCCCTCATAAGGGTAAATTCAAATAATCCCGGTATCGGAGGCATAAGCCTGTAAACAACAGTGCCTGTGTTTTTACTGGGGATGCCGGTAATGACACCTTTACGCATGAGCCCCTCCAGCATTTTGTCCAGTGCTTCATCGCTTAAACCGGATTTTTCCTTGATTTCCTTTAAATTCATCGGTTTGGTGAATACAGGAATGAATTCTGCCTCTTTTTCATCCATTATGGTTTGCATTAATTCAATCAAAGTGCCGGTAACCGGGATAGGAATAGCACCGGCGCCTATTGAAGCTTTGGCGGCCTCCTGCCATATTTTTTCATTCATAAATTTCTCCTTAAGTTATAAAATTTATATCCTACTTAAATTTAATAAGTATGATTTTTTTAATTCTTTTCCTTTTAAACATTTATTATCGAAAAAAAACAAAAAATTTATTTTCCTTGCCTATTTTACGTCAGGCATCTGCATACTGTTGGCGGATTTAACTATTGTATCCAAAATGGCTGGATGTAAATAACAGCCTTTTCTGAATTGATTGATAGTTGTAATCCATAAAGAACTTAATCTGCTGTCCGATCATCGTCACGTTACCCGCTAATCACAACACGATTGCGACCAGATCTTTTAGCGCGATACATTGCCTTATCAGCCTCCAGAATCAATGCGTCAGGATTGGCCTGACCAATACCTGGCACCATACTTGCCACTCCGAAACTTGCTGTGATATTGGTTAAGACTGAATTTTCATATTTTATCGTCGTTTCCATAATTTTTTTACGCATTTGCTCTGCAATAACTCCAGCCTGTTCAGCGGTGGAATTAATAAGCACCAGCGCAAACTCTTCTCCACCGTAACGTGCTGCCAGATCTCCAGGGCGTCGTGCGTGATCCTTGATCAGGGAGGCTACAATACGCAAACACTCATCGCCGGCCTGATGACCATAAGTATCGTTAAACATTTTAAAATGATCTATATCAGCCATGATGAAGCCGACCGGTTCGCGTTTACGTCTGGCGCGCTGCCACTCAATAGCAAGGCTTCTGTCCAGGCTGCGGCGGTTGGCGATCTGGGTGAGACCATCAATGACGGAAAGATATTGCAGTGTCAGGTTCGATTCTTCAAGGTCACGATTCTCCATGGAAAGCAGACGTGATTGCAGATAATTTTGTCGCAAACTGCGCTCTATCAGGAAAGTACCCAGGAGGGCACTGATGGAGGCGCCAAAGAACACGTAATTAATAATTACTATATGAGAAAGTTTGTTTACTTCCTGGTCGAACCAGATTAATCCTGTGTTGACTGAGAGCCACATAATAACCGCGGAGATAACGCCCCATTTGAACTGTATGCGTGAAAGAACGAACACAATAACCATTGCCACAGTAATTGCGTTGTAGTAGTAATAATTATAAGGTTCGATTGAATTCAGAGATATGGCGATTAATCCGCCAACGGCACTTGTAGCAAAGAGGCACGTAAAGGGTTGCATGTAATTTCTGCCAACTCTTTGCTTGAACGGCTCCCTGAAACTGAGCAAAAGCGGAACAGCCATAGGGATTCCAGCTATCAATCGTATCAACCATGTACGTCCGGCCACTTCGGTCATCCAGATTAAGTCGAGAATACCGCAGGCCAGGAAGACAACCAATCCCATAATTCCCGCGATCTGCATGTGCACGTAATAGCGGCGAAAATAATCCAACTGGAAATCACGCTCCAGTTCTTCGTTGAAACGCAGACGCCAGCCACGATCGTTCAGTAGCTGTTGCAGGGTATTTAATTCAGCTTCTTTCACGCTTGCGTCCTTTCCGGCAATTCAACATCAGCCGCACAGTGGTGGCAGGTCTAACCAATCAGAAACATGAATCAATTTTCTGACTGGTCAAGTATATGGGTGACTTTCTTGTGTGTCAAGTCAATTTGACTAACGGTAAGTAGTAAAGATTGACTACAATATTTGATGTGTGTTTTTGATGCTTATCGTCTGGTAGAGAAGTGGTCAAATTGAGGCCATCACTATAAAAATCTTGAGAAAAACAATAAATCAAGATAAAGAGTGATTCAAGTTTCCTTTTGGTTTCTTTATGTTATTGGTAGGGCATAGACCGTTCAATTCTGTCCTGACCAGCCATGAAACTAAAAGCCCTCCCTAAAAAGGGGGCTTTTTTATTCCGTACTCTTTCACCATACTGGTGCTGATAAGTATGCCTATGAAAAAACAAAAAATGAAAATCATGCTGATAAACCCTCCCAACTGTGGAAGAAGCATTCCCGAAGAAGAATACGGCATAACTTCATTAAAACAAATTTTTAAGGGTGAGCCTTTTAATCTGGAAATTCTTGCCGGCCCACTAGGTGAGCATGATGTGATGATTTTTGATTTAAAGTGCGAAACCGAAGAAGCCTTCTGGAGCGCCTTTGATCAATTTCAGCCTGATGTTGTAGGGCTTACGGCTGTAACCTGCGAGGCTAACACCGTTATTGGTATGGCCCGCAAAATAAAAGAAAAAAGTAAAGCCGTTGTTGTCATCGGGGGTAATCATGCCACTTGCGACTCCGTTTATTTCAACCGTGCCGAATTCGACTACATTGCTGTGGGTTTAGGCAGGAAAAGTTTTCATGAGCTGATAAATAATTTCGCCTGCGGAAAAGACGGACAGGGAATTGCCGGCATAGCCAAAACATCTCCGGGCAAACCGTTGAAGTACGTGAAAAGAATTTACAGCGAAATAGATTTAATGGAAGAATTCCCTCCGCGCTACGATCTCGTTGCCCAATACAGGAGTCATTATTTTCTTGAACATCTCGGCCTGGCAATGGGGTTTGTCATCACCGCTTACGGCTGTACGCACAAATGTTCTTTCTGTACTATTCCGGAAATGACAGGCGGAAAATATTTGAACCATTCCAGCGATGCTGTGCTCAGAGACATTCAGTTGCTTGGCGATATTCCTTTCATCAGAATGGTTGACGCCAACACTTTCGGCAACCTCTCCTTATCGCTTGACCTTTGTAAAAAAATCATGCAATCCGGTATCAGGAAACAATTCTTCGCCGATGTCCGCGCCGACACTATTGTCAAAAATCCAGCTTTAATGAAAAACTGGAAGGAGGCTGGACTTTACGCGGTAGTAGTCGGTTTTGAAGATTTTCTGGACGCGCGTCTTGCCGGATATGATAAAAAGTATCAGGGTCATGTAATCAATGAGGCGATTGATATCCTGCACGAATTAGGCATAGTTATTGTCGGAGATTTTATCGCCTCCCCCGAATATGACGTAAGCGATTTTGAAAAACTGGAGAATTTTATTAAGGCAGGTAAAATTCAAATTCCAGTCATCTCCGTTTTAACGCCCATTCCCGGAACGCCGCTTTATAAAAAGAGGAAGAAGGATATTGTAATCAGCGATCTGGATTACTACACTTTTACCAACGCGGTTACGAAAACAAAAATGCCCGCGGCGGAATTTTATAAAACTTTTGCCGATCTGGTAAAAAGGCTTCACGATAAGCCGCACAAACCGAATTAAGAGAGGAGATTCATGGAAGTATACATTAACGACATTGCGGCATTTCTGCCGAACGATCCGGTGACAAACGACGAAATAGAAACCGTTCTTGGTATGGTTCACAACATTCCTTCGCAGATAAAAAACAAAATACTCAAAAACAACGGTATAGAAAAACGTTATTACTCAATAGATCGTAAAACCGGAGAATTAAATTACACCAACGCCCAACTGACTGCCGAAGCTATAAGAAGATTGAAACCTTACGACGGTTTCTCTGTTAATGATATTCAATGTCTTTGCTGCGCAACTTCCATGGCGGACGTCATTTTGCCAGGCCACGGTCTGATGGTTCAGGGAGAACTGGGCATACCTTCCTGTGAAGTCATTACCACATCGGGTATCTGCCTTTGCGGGATCACATCGTTGAAGGCCGCTTATGCCAATGTTGCTCTGGGAATAAGCGAGAACGCCATCTCTACCGGATCAGAACTGGCGTCATCTCTGCTACGATCAAATTTTTTCGAGCATGTTAAAGGAAATCCCGATTTAGATAATCAACCTATTATTGCCTTTGAATCTGAGTTTCTGCGGTGGATGCTTTCCGATGCCGCTGGTGCCGTTTTTATGTCCGGTAAAAAAAATCAGAAAGGCAAATCACTGAGATTAGACTGGATTGAAAACGTTTCATACGCCGGACAAATGGAAGTATGCATGTATGCCGGCGCACACAAAAGAGAGGACGGCACATTGATCGGCTGGCGTCAGCTTTCTTCGCTGGAAGAAGCTCTGGCCGGTAACTATTTCGCACTGAAACAGGACACCAGAATTCTCAACAAGGAAGTTGTCAGAGTCACAGTTAATCTGGGGCTGACACGAACAATGGAGAAAAGAAAAATTAAAGCGGATGAAATAGACTGGTTTTTGCCTCATTATTCATCGGATTTTTTCCGGGGAAAAATTTATAAAGCAATGGAGGAAATCGGTTTCAAAATACCTTATGAGAAATGGTTTACTAATTTGGCTTATAAAGGAAATACCGGGTCTGCTTCAATTTACGTGATTATGGAAGAACTATTTCATTCAGACAGATTAAAGGAAGGTCAGAAAATTCTCTGTTTTGTGCCGGAAAGCGGTCGGTTTTCCGTTGCCTACGTTCTGCTGACGGTTGTTTAAGTTATTTATTTCTCATCAGGTAATGTTTCCCCGTCAGAATGGGATGACGGTAGAGCATGCGGGGGCCGGAATATTTCATCACCGCTTTGATTTTTTCCCGCATGGACGGTTTGTAACAGTGCACGGCGCATTTTGAACATTGGGGCTTATTTTCCTTGAACGGACATTGTTCAAGGCGCTTTTTCGCGTAATGGAAAAGCCCGCCACACCCGGCGCAAAGGTTTTCTCTATTGCCGTGGTTACCACGGCAATAGAGATTAATCATCAGCCGGACGGTTTCCATCTCCCTTTCCATCTTCGCATCAGCGCCTGGAAAAATATCAGCGCTTGTCCTCTTTGTCATCCGCGCCCTTCTTCTGATCTGCCTCCCGGCAGGAAGGTTTCAGTCAGGTGGAAATTCCCAACTTGGGCAGGATATACGCCTGAAGCGCGTACCAGACGGCGATGATGGCGAGTACAGTCAATATTTGCTTCATATCGTCACCCGTTTCCTCTCTGTTCCGCAGTATACAATCTTCGCCCTGCCTTAGCACCCGATTTTTTACTGGACTTTCAGAATCTTGCCCCTTAAGCTCAATACCATTTCTTTAATCGGGACTTTTTTGTCCGCCGCCTCCATGCCTTTTCTGACAATCATGGGCATGCCGGAACAGCAGGGCACTTCCATGACAACTACCGTCACGCTCTTAATGCCGGCGGTCTTGAAAATGTCGGCAAATTTTTGCATATACTCCTGTACATCGTCGAATTTCGGACAGCCCATCATCACCACCTTACCTTTCATCAGATCGCGGTGCAGCGTGGGAAATGCGACGGCCGTGCAATCGGCCAGAACCAGCAGGTCGGCGCCTTTCAGGAAGGGGGCGCTGGCCGGGATCAGCTTGATCTGGATCGGCCAGTGGGTAAGAGACGATTCTTCCGGTATATTTTGAAAATGTTTCGGCTTGTTGGCCGCTTCGCAGGCGGACGGCTTATCAAAAATCTGGATGAGCGCCGAGGGACAGCCGCAGGGCATGGTTGCCTCTTTGGTTTTGGCCAGATGCTTCTTGACTTCCTCTTCATCAAAAGGAGGCGCTTCGCGCTCAACGATGCGCAATGCCCCGGTGGGGCACTCGCCGATGCAGGCGCCCAGGCCGTCGCAGAACGTCTCCGATACCACTTTGGCTTTGCCGTCGATGATTTGCAGAGCGCCTTCGGCGCAACCGGTTACACAGTTTCCGCAACCGTCACAGAGATCTTCATCAATTTCGATAATCTTTCTTAATATTTTTTTCATAGATCACCTTTTTCAAAATTCGCTGTTCCTTATCGCCGTGTCATTGCGAGACGGCTCTCAGCCGTCGTGGCAATCTGATAGTTTTCCAGACTTCTCACCCCGACACATCGGGGTTCGAAGTGACATGCTTATTGCCCCGCCACCATCGCCTCAACATCCGTTTTCGGATCTGTAATGAGTTTGATGTCGAATTTTTCCACCAGAACCTTGGCGATGTTGGGCGTCAAAAATCCCGGCAGCGTCGGGCCCAGACGCATGCCCTTCACGCCCAGATAAAGCAGTGCCAGCAACACGGCCACGGCCTTTTGCTCGTACCAGGCAATGTCGAAGGAAATCGGCAGTTCGTTGATGTCTTTCAGCCCGAAGACCTCTTTGAGCTTCAGCGCGATTACTGCCAGAGAATAGCAGTCGTTGCACTGGCCGGCGTCGAGCACGCGCGGAATGCCGCCGATATCGCCCAGAGACAGTTTGTTGTAACGGTACTTGGCGCACCCGGCCGTCAGAATCACGGTGTCTTCGGGAAGCGCCTGAGCCACGTCCGTAAAATAGTTTCGCGTCTTGTGGCGTCCGTCGCAGCCGGCCATAACAACAAAGCGTTTAATCGCGCCGGACTTGACCGCCTCCACCACCTTGTCCGCCAGCGCAAGAACCTGGTTATGGGCAAAGCCGCCGACAATCTTGCCCGTTTCAATTTCCCTGGGTGGCGGGCAGGTTTTGGCCAGGGTAATCACCGCCGAAAAATCTTTCGAGCCACCCGCCGGTCTGTCCGCAATATGTTTGGCATCTGCATAGCTGACGTTTCCGGTCGTGAAAAGCCTGCTCAGATAGGTGTTTTCCTTTTTCACGGGAACCAGACAGTTTGTCGTCATGATGATCGGGCCGTTAAATGTTTCGAAGTCCTCGTTCTGATGCCACCACGATGATCCGTAATTGCCCGCGAAATGGCTGTATTTCTTGAAAGCCGGATAGTAGTGGGCCGGCAGCATCTCGCCGTGCGTGTAAACATCCACGCCGGTTCCTTCCGTCTGTTTGAGCAATTCTTCCATGTCTTTGAGGTCATGGCCGGAAATCAGAATGCCCGGGTTGCCGCGCACGCCGATGTTCACTTGCGTGATCTCCGGATGGCCGTAGGTTTCCGTGTTGGCCTTATCCAGAAGCGCCATCGTGTTGACCGATGTCTCTCCCGCCTTCATGACCAGATCGACCAGTTCGTCCGCCGAAAGATCCCGCGTGGTGTCCGCCAGCGCCTTAAAGATGAAACGGTAAACATCGTCGCTTTCAAAACCCAGAACCGCGGCGTGATCGGCATACGCGCAGATTCCCTTGAGGCCGAAAACCAAAAGCGATCTCAGTGACCGGATATCCTCGTTGGAAGAGGCGTTGATGCGCACCTCGTCCGCAACGGCTTTGGCCAGAATGTCGTCTTTGTTCTTCGGCGTCCACACGGCGCAGTCGGGCAAATTTCCGGAAATGCCTGAGGCGGTCTTGATTTTCACATCGTCCCGCACCTTCAGCGCTTCTTCGATCTTTTTGATAATGACCTCGTCGTCCCACGCTACGTTGGTGACGGTGACAAAAAGCGACTCGCAGACAAACCGTCCGACGTTCTTATCAACGGCACCGAGTTTCTCGGCGTAAACCGAAATGCCCTTGCAGACGTAAATGAGCAAATCCTGAAGATTCGCCGTCACTTCGGGCTTACCGCAAAAGCCTTTGATCGTGCATCCCTGATTCTTAATGGTCTCCTGACACTGATAACAAAACATATCAAACCTCCTGTGAAAGATTATTTGTTCTTTTGTCGGTGAGTATAGTTAAAAAACTGACGCGTATCCTTGACTTATGTTAAGAAAAAGATATATTTTTTGTCCTGGGGACGTAAACTAATGAAAAAAACACGTGATATTCTGATCAGAAGCCAGCTTTTCGGTGGATTGCCCGAAGAGCATATCACAGAAATCGAAAAAATCGCAGTCGATAAAAATTATAATAAAGGCGACGTTATTTTCTACGACGGTGACGAGGGCAACGGCTTTTATCTGGTCGCCGCGGGCAGCGTCAGCGTTTACAAACTTTCTCCCGACGGAAAAGAACAGATTCTTCACATTATTAACGAGGGCGATACCATCGGCGCGGTGCCCGTTTTTTCAGGAAAGTCTTTCCCCGCCAATGCCCGAGCGCTCTCCAAAACGCATCTTTTATTTTTCGACCGGAAAAAATTTATCCGGCTCATTACCGGCAAACCGGATCTGACCATGAATATTCTGGCGTTGCTGGCAATGCGTCTGCGCGAATTCACCATCCAGGTCGAGAATCTGTCGCTCAAGGAAATACCCGGCCGCCTGGCTTCTTATCTGCTTTATCTTGCGCAGGAGCAGGGGAATAAAGATTTAATCAAACTTAATATTTCCAAGGTACAGTTGGCCAACCTGCTGGGCACGGGACCGGAATCGCTTTCCCGCGCGCTTGGCAGTATGAAGACCAAAAAGCTTATTGAGGAAAAAGGCGTCAATATCCGGTTGTTAAACCGCTCTCTGCTGGAAGAACTTGCCGAAAGAGGCAAAGACTCCCCGTAATCATTTCTTGCTTTTCCCGTTTTCTTTTGTTTGACCGATTGAATTATGAAGTGCTTTTTGATAAACTGGAAAAAAGTTAACAACTCGGCAAGTTAATAAAATCGCCGGCCGGCAAAAAGCGCATTAGCGCAAAGGAGTTTCACGATGGCAGAAAAAAGAAATGACAGCGAGTCTTATGAAAAGGGCGCTTATTTGCAACTTTTGGAATCAATCAGGCGAAACATGGATCCGGCAAGTAACACAGTCTTGCTGGTGGATGATGATAAAGGTATCCGTATGAAAGTTGCCCGGGAAGTTAAGGCATTTGATCCTTCCATTGTGGTTTTTGAAGCGTCCAACGGCGCGGAGGCGCTGGAAACTATTAATATCATCCGCAGCAAATATGTCCGTGATCCTCTCCTTATCGTGCTCGATCTGAACATGCCGGTGATGGACGGCTGGGAAGTAATAAAGAGATTGAAAAAGGAATACGAAAGCAAAGGAAAAGAAGCAGGCATTCCCATAGTAGCGCTTTCATCAACCAGCGGTGAAAAGAATTGCCTGTTGAGCAAGAAGAGCATTCATGAAGGCAAATCCGGTTACACGCCGCTGGTGAGCGTTGCCAAAGAGACGTGCACAGAAAAAAGCAACTATGATGCCGCAGGCGAAAAAGGCCTGCTGGCCTGGCTGGAGTTTTTCATTAACGAAGCGTAAGCCAGTTACCGATTTTGAAAATTTCCAAGAGCGCAGAATTGCTGATACTCTTAGAAAGGTTCAGGAAAGTTCAGTTTTAATTTTATGCCTCATAGCTGCTATCAAATTGCTTTTCTGTTATTTTTTCAAGGCGCTTAAATTGATATGCTTCTTCCATTATTTCATTGACCAGATCGCTATCATAATTGCCGCTAATAAACTTTTTGTTATCCAGGACACAAAGATGGAAAGGTATATTGGTATCAATACCTTCCACTTCGAACTGAAGAAGCGCTTCGCGAGCTTTTTTCAGACATTCTTCTCTTGAACCGCCTTTTACCGTTAAAAGAGCGATAAGATTATCATAATGATGGTTTATAGTAATGCCGTTTCTTATTCCAGTATCCACTTTAATTTCGTCACCAGTGGGTGGTGAAAACCTTGTAACTGTGTCTACCGAAGACATAAAACACTTTTCTTCCTTTTTCCATCCTTCTGCATTAATTCGAAACTCTATAGCATATCCATTTGGTTCGGGAATATGTTCCCTTACAAGATTAAGGGGAGAACCCCTTATCAAATCAAATTGAATTTTTACCAAGTCTATTCCGAAGATCATTTCCGTCGGTCTTTTCTCAACTTGGATTCGTGCATTTACCTCGCTGAAATAAAACTTTCCATCTGCTATATCTACAACAAATTCAACTGTGCAAAGCCCGATGATTCCAATTTGATTTATTAAACTTACCGCATAGTTTTCTATTTGGCTAAGCTTGTCTTTTGATAATAGTAGAGGAGAGGCTTCTTCGATAATTTTCTGATGATTTCTTTGTATTGTACAGTTGCGTACGCCCAAAGGTTTTGCATGATATACTCCGTTTTCATCGCAACCGCCCATTATTTGTACTTCTATATGACGGATTTTGTCGAAGAAAACTTCCATATAAATGGAATCATTACGAAAATATTTCTTTGCATCGGCTTTAATTTTTTCAAAAGCATCTTTTGTTAATTCTTCGAAGCTTGTAAATTTTTTAATGCCTCTGCCGCCACCACCACGTATAGGTTTAAGCATAACAGGATATCCAATTTTTTTAGCTATTTCTTTTGCATCCTCTATGCTTATCAATTCGCTGTGGCTGCCGGGTTTAACTGGTATACCTAATCGTTTTGCCAGGAGTATGGTTTTTATTTTATCACTGGCAATTTCTATTTGATCTGACGTAGCTCCAATATTTTTTATTCCTGCTTTCTCAAATGTCCTGACAGCTTCATGATTTTCGGATAACATCCCTGTCCCAAGGTGCACAAATTTACACCTCTTTTCGTAAGCGGCTTCTATAAGCTTATCTACGTTCATATATAATAAGGCATTGTCATTTTCTGAACCGAGATAAAAAGTTTCATCTGCCAAATCATGTAAATATGACAAACCTGCATCTTCCTCGGTATAGGCAACAATTACAGAGACGCCTGTTATTTTCTTGAGAGATTCAGCTATCACTTTAGCACTTACACCGCGGTTAAGCACACCTATCCATGTTTCCAATGCTTCCACCATTGAGCTCATCCCTTATGATTTAAGAATTCATTTAGTTTTATTTTACCTGTACTTATAGCAAAAACAAAGTATTAAATTGCAATACATTTATATTTTGTAAATGCGAGAGGTATTTGCCGGGATAGCTTTAAGTATCAAACACTTGCAGAAATTATTCTTGCTGTTTGAACGGATTGTTTAACGATTGCAAATTGAAACCCAGCATAAATTTACAAGTCTAGAATTTGAGTATTATATAAATAAAACTTTTTAGACCTAAAAAATGTAAATATTGAATATACTTCCATCTGGTCAATTTCATGAAATAGATAAAATCAAGCTATATTAATCTCACTTCTTCTTTTGGCTTGATTTGAATCGTTGATACGCGTCGGTAAATTTTTCTACTTTATCCTGTTTTAAAAGTGTAAGGACTATTTCTTTAATCGGTTTCCAGTGGTTAGTTTTATCAGCCCCGAAGATTATCGTTCCATGGTCAATCAGATGCAGTAATTCCCTTTTAGTCAGAAACATCTGGAAATCGACAATCAAACGGTTAAAAGCATTGTAGGAGTGATAGGAGGAAATGTATTCCTTAATTCTTTTGTAATTAGTTGTGTTCACTTCCAAATCGTCTATCAGGCTATTGACGGCACGGAAAGCAATTGTTTCCGCTTTATCGTAAGCATCTTTCTTATCAAGTACCTCATGCTCGGCAATATGATCTAAGATCACGTCTTTAATATCTTCCAGTGTGTTCTTGGGACCGTCGGTCTTTTTTTGAATTAATACAACCAGCTTATCTATTTCGGGGATTTCTCCTTTGAAAAGTTCAAGCATGTTTCCCCCCCCCCCCCCCCCTGCTTCTCCAGGGC
>AWGX01000319.1 GCA_000495415.1 Smithella sp. ME-1
AGCTGAAAAGCAATTTACAATTTCCAGCATTAAGAGTGTTGCTTCTAAAATATCCGCCGATAAAATGTCCTATAAAGCGAATGAAACGGTTACAGTTTCCGGTACTGTTCAAAACACAGCGGCTAATATAATTTTAAGTAATTTGACAGCAAAAGTAACATTGTTGAATGCAAATGGAACGGTCATTTACACGAGCAATAACACGATTCCCACACTTACGCCTGGGCAGTTGATTCAACAGAAAAGCTACTGGAATACAGGAGGAAATCCGCAAGGGAGTTACAATGTAAGATTAGAGGTTTTTGATGGTTCAAATTTATTAAGTATATCTACGGCAAGTTTTACTATTACGGGAACGACTGCTTCGGCGCAAGGTATTAACGGTAGTATTTCAGCAACGCCGAATATTGTCTATGCAGGTAGCGATATATCCATCGGTTATACTGTGACCAACAGCGGAAACGAGGATATTCCCAATCTGAGAATTAAAATTCTGATAGTTGATCCGCTAACACAAATGGTTAAGGCTGAAATAACTGATCAACAGGCGGTGGCCAAAGGCGCATCCATTGTCGTGCTAGGTTTAAACAATGTAGCTACTTCAGCTTTAATTCCCGGTACCTATATCGCAATATTGCAAGTGGCAACAGATGCAATGACTGAATTTAAAACGCTTTCTAAAGCCAATTTTGAAGTAAAGACTGGCTTGGAAATAACGAAGTCCATATCTGATGCTACAAATCTTCTGGTATGGGTAAATAAAAAATGTGATTTGCTGCCGGGCATATTAAACATGTCTTGTCTATGCGATGATTCCAGAAACTATATCCAGACTGACCTTTTGGAAAAAGCTTTAAAAGACGCCGGTGTGAATTATCACATTGTATATAATAAGAATGATTTCCAGCAAGAAATACGGAATCCTTCATATACGGATTATATGATTCTTGGGGACAAGTATCTTCTTGATAGCAATTTCGCAGATGAACTTCGTGAAGATGTCTTTGCAGGCAAAGGCATTATCTCTTCCCTGTATGTAAAGTACGGTGGGCTTGGCGCGCCTGTTTCAGGCGCTTTATGGCTAAGTTACTTGCTGTTTTCTCAACATACTATCGATTTAACCAGTAGTCCTATTGCTGCGGCCAATTCTTTTTTGGCTTACGGTAAAGCAGTAAGTGTAACGGCTCTTTCGGGTGCGACTGTAGCTGGTAGAATAAGGACGATACATTCTCCGGCGGTTGTCCTCAATGATTATGGTCAGGGCAGATCGGTTTATTATGCTTTTGATTTGCTTGAAACGCTTAATGAACAAAATTATGAAAATCTGGCGAACATGATAAAGAATTCAATTCTTTATGTCCATAGACCTTTAATCGATAATTCTTCTTTCCTGTCTTATCAGTTTGTACCGGTTAATGTGAAAATTAAAAGTCTTGGTGGCGTATTTGATTTACAGGTTAAGGAAACTTATCCGGCGGGATTTCGAATTTATGATCCGGAAACGAATCAATTCATCGCGGACAATCCGTGGACTAAAACTTTGAATATTGAAGCCAATGAGACAAAAAACTTTCAATACTTCGCAATAACACCCGATACGCAAGGTTTATATGCATTAAATACAGAAATAGGCTTCCTTGAGGATGGTACTTATAAAACATATACTGACCTGGCTGTAAATATCACTGTGGCAGG
>AWGX01000320.1 GCA_000495415.1 Smithella sp. ME-1
GGTTTATGTAAATTCCAGTATTCGCAGTACATCTGTTTTCTCCTTGACAACTATTTTAAAAAAGACAATCGATCCTTCAGTATGTAATAATATTTGTAAGCGATTATTGTTTCTTAAATTGAGCGAATTCTTCGTCATTACTCAAATACTCCAGAATATCTTCCAGTAAAAAACGTCTCATTCTGCCGAGTTTGTAACTATTCAGTTTTTTTT
>AWGX01000321.1 GCA_000495415.1 Smithella sp. ME-1
GCTTCTGATTTGCTGGCCAACCATTTTGCTTTTCCACGGAAGTGCCGTAGGAATATTTTCTGTGTTATCAGCCGGAGAAAAACCGCAGACCTGCATCAGTTCGTCCGGTGTGATTTTTGTATTGTTTCCAATGGACATTTTTTCACCCCTTCGTGGTTTTTTAAAATATTGTCATTGAATGCAGCCAATAATACACAATTGTTAATTGTAATTCATCGAAATTCATTGACAAATAAACATATCTGTATTAAGAATAAACCATATTCTTTTTAACATTCATTTAACAATTTCTTCAATAGTTTTTTTCAGCATGAGGTGAAAAAATGACTGACGAAGATAAACAATCTCCGTTGAAAGAAGTTCCTTTTCTTCCCTGGCTTAATACAGCAGCGGCTATGTGGTTCAATATGCTGAAAGCGATGCCATCCAATCCTGATACGTCCGTGATGACGCAAGCGGCTGTGCAAAACCGTTTTACTCAGCAATTGGATACAAATTTGAATCTGCTTAAATCCTTTTCCCGGATGATGGGTGAGCCGGAATCGGCATCAGCAGCGGCCAATTCTTTAAGCTCTCTGCCGGAAATACTTCTGAAAATGGCCAAGTCCGGTTTCGACGCGGCCATGCAAATACAGAATCATCTGGTGGAAAAAGCGGGCAAGATCGGCAAGCGAACGGAAGCATATAATTTCGAAAATCTGGATCAGGAAGTATTTAAAGCATTCAGCGATATTTATGAAAAAGAGTTTAGACAGTACTTTAAAATTCCTCCGCTGGGATTGACCCGTTTTTATCAGGAACGGTTCAACGAAATGCTGGATAAATATAATATCTTTGAAACCATGCTGGCCGAATTTCTTTCTATCCTTTATTTGCCGCTGGAAAAGTCTTTTAAGGTTTTTCAGGAAAAACTTAAGCAAATGGCGGAAGAAGGGAATCTTCCGAAAGAAGCAAAAGAAAGTTACACAATATGGATAAAAATACTGGAAGGCCACTATATTAGC
>AWGX01000322.1 GCA_000495415.1 Smithella sp. ME-1
GATGAAAGTTGAACCAAATTAATAATTTCTTTAAAAATGTCGGAAAAGTAAATTATTTTTATTGGAATTTAAGGATGACAGGAAAGGTTTTGCCTTCTTTCTGATTTCACTAAATGAATCATGGCTGAACCAGTTTATTTCCTTATCCGCGGAAAACCAGGTCATTTGACGCCGGGCGTATTGCCAGGTATCGCGTTTTATTAAATCTACGCAACTTTGCCAATCATACTTATTGTGCAGAAATCCGATGCTTTGCTTATAGCCCAGTGATTGCAATGGTTTCAGATTTTCCCTGTATCCCATAGCTAAAACTCTTTTAACTTCATCAAGCAGTCCATCGGCAATCATTTTATCGGTACGCAATTCAATCCGCTGCTTTAATTCCTTGCGCTCAATTTGCAGGCCGATTTTGTAAGCCCTGTAGGGAGCATCGGCAAAGG
>AWGX01000323.1 GCA_000495415.1 Smithella sp. ME-1
TGATGAATTGGATATCTGGGGCGAACATCATTTCTACTTTATAAAAAATGCATGGGAATACACCGGCAAGGGGTTTATTGATTACAGAAAAACCGTCCGTATGATCATGCAAATACTCAATAAAATCGGGATACCACCCGGCACAAAGGTATATACAAATGATTATCAGTTGATATCGCAACTGTGGAACGCCTGGCAAATATTACTGGAAAATGGAGAAAAAAGCGTGAATTGGAAAAATCTGACGTATATTGAGAATCACGCTGTGATAGAATTTCTATCGCGCAATATGCAGAGCAGGGTTGGGGATTCCTGCCCGTTTGATTTTGCGTTTATCAGGACTTTTATGGAAGCGAGATCGGATTATTATGGGAAAAAGCTTAACGATGCTATAATGGGTATAGAAAGTATTAATAATTGAAAGATCTTATATACAAATAAGAATAATACATAAGAACGTCAACATGAACATCAGAATATCCAAATCAAAATATCTGAACGGTCTGCAGTGCAAAAAGCTGCTTTGGTATCGTTACAATGAACCGGAGGCCATTCCTGAACCCGATGCGGCTACCCAGGCCATATTTGACCAAGGGCATCTGGTGGGCGACTATGCCAAGAAATTATTTCCCACGGGCGTGGAAATTGACCATACAGGTTCATTTGAATTAGGTCTTAAATCGACGCAGGAGTTAATAGCCAAAAGAGTGCCGATATTTGAAGCGGCCCTGGCCTACAAGAATTGCTACGCCCGCGCTGATGTTCTGGAACCGGTCGGCAAAGATAAATGGGACCTGATTGAAGTTAAAAGCTCGACAGAACTCAAAGATGTTAATTATCATGACATTGGTTTTCAATATTATCTTTATACCGGCGCAGGGCTAAAGATAGATAAATGCTATTTGATGTGCATTGATAACACTTATGTCCGAAAAGGCGATATAGAGCCGGACAAACTATTTCAGAAAATTGATGTTACTGAAGAAATTAAAAATACATACAGCAAAACTATTGAGGATAATGTTGCAGAGTTGGTCAAAGCCGTTGCTGCCGATACATACATTGAACCGGGAATTGGTGCGCACTGCAGTGATCCCTATGCGTGTCCGTTAATAGATAAATGCTGGTCATTTCTGCCGGAAAGAAATGTTTGCCTACTTTATAGAAACAGGAAACTTCCCTTGATTTTGATTGAAGAAGGTATTCTGGAATTGGCAAAAATACCTGAACATTACGAGCTCAATGAAAAAAATCATATACAGGTTAATTGCGAAAAAACAGGGAAACCCTATTTTGATGCGGAAAGAATGCAAGAGTTTTTAGATACCATTGAGTATCCCGCTTATTACATGGACTTTGAAACATTTCGTTCCGCTATTCCACTGTTTGATGGTTCCAGCCCATATCAGCAAATACCTTTTCAGTTTTCCGTTCATGTTGTCAAAGAAAAAGGAGCCAACCCGGAACATTATTCATTTCTGGCCGATGGAACTAATGATCCGCGTCCTGAGTTTATGGCAAAGCTGAATGACGTTATAGGGACTGAAGGTTCGGTCATTGCGTATAATGCAGGATTTGAAATGAATATTCTCAAAAAATGTTCAGAAATATTACCTCAATATGCAAACTGGGTGAGCTCCATCGAAAAACGGATGATCGATTTACTTCAGCCTTTTAGGGATTTTGCCTATTATCATCCCAGGCAGGACGGCAGTTGTTCGCTCAAGAAAGTTTTACCGGTACTAACAGGTAAATCGTATGACGATATGGAAATCGGTGACGGGGAAATTGCGAGTTCAGAATATTGCAGGGTTACATTTACTGAAGACAACGAAGACAAAAGCAAAGTGAGAAAGCTATTGGAAGAATATTGCGGCCTGGACACCATGGGCATGGTGGATATAGTGGAAAAGTTAAGTAAAATTGAAAATAAGGGAGGATGATTTATGAAAGATCAAAGAGAAATAAAGGCATAGGGTCAGGTCTTGAAATATAAGTTTCCGGACGATAAGAAGTAAC
>AWGX01000324.1 GCA_000495415.1 Smithella sp. ME-1
CCGCCGAGAAGACTCCAAACCATGCGCTTCCAAACACGACCGTAGCCTTGGCGCCCGCCCCGATCGCGCCAATCGTATGCGCGGCAGTATTCAGTGTTAAAATTGCCGCAAGCGATCGATCCACGTTATCCTGCTTTAGTCGCTTCAAGTGGGCCGCCCGTTTGGGATTTTTCTCTTTCTGTTCCTCGATATATGAAGGAGTCATACTTAATAAAACAGCTTCCGCTACTGAACATAGAAATGAAAACAGCAACGCCAGAAGAACATAGGTTATTAATATCACAACATCATGACTCATATTGCCGACAATAAACAGGTCTGAAGTCTCAGAGCCGAAAGCAGAGATCGAGGTAAATGTTAAGATGATGACAGAAAATGAAATGATGCATGCAGTCTTATATAAATATTTCATGTGGGTTCTCATATCATTTTAATATTAAGATAACATTATATATTTTCAATCACTAGTGTCCCAACGTCATGATATTATTGCTCCGGCAATTAAATA
>AWGX01000325.1 GCA_000495415.1 Smithella sp. ME-1
ATCAGCCCGAGCGGCTTGCCAAGGTTCTCAAAGCCCTCAATGGAATCCAGAGCGAGTTCAACAAGACGGCAAAAGGCGGGAAGAAGGTTTCGCTGGCGGATCTGATTGTTCTGGCCGGTTGCACAGGCATAGAGCAGGCTGCGAAAAATGCCGGTTACAAAATAACAGTTCCTTTCACGCCGGGTCGCATGGACGCCTCGCAGAAGCAAACCGATGTGACCTCCTTCGCACTGCTTGAGCCGAAAGCGGACGGCTTCCGCAACTACCAGAAAGCCCGCTATGCCGTATCGGCCGAGGAGTTGCTGGTTGACAAGGCGCAATTGCTGACTCTGACCGCGCCTGAAATGACGGTGCTTGTGGGCGGTATGCGCGTTCTGAACACAAACGTTGGACAGACCCGGTACGGTGTCTTTACCGAACGGCCGGAGGCGCTGACCAACGATTTTTTTGTCAACCTGCTCAACATGGGCACGGAGTGGAAGGCGGTATCGGAGGCCGGGGACGTGTTTGAAGGGTATGATCGCAAGACGGGTAAACAGAAATGGACGGCTACGCGTGTCGATCTTATCTTCGGTTCGAATTCACGGCTCAGGGCTGTGGCGGAAGTTTACGGAAGCGCAGACGCGCAGAAGAAGTTTATCACAGACTTCGTAGCGGCATGGATTAAGGTGATGAACCTTGATCGCTTTGACCTTGCCTGATCGTAATATAAACATCTTCAACGAATTCTAGCCGGACGATAAAAAAGGTCGGCTAACAACCGGTTCAGCGGCGGCATACCGCCGCTGAACCGGTTGCGTTGCATATTTCACATTTTGATCTTTAAAAATAAAAAAAGCCCCGAAGTCGGGGCTTTTTTTATGAACTTATTTTTTCAAGGTTTATTCACCTTTGAGTTTTTCGAGTTTTTCCTGCTTGGTTTTGCATTCGATACATTGCGTTGTGACCGGTCTGGCCATAAGTCTTTTTTCGGATATTGGTCCGCCACAAACTTCACAAATACCGAAAACGCCGTCATCGATCCTTTTAATGGCTTCCTGCATTTTCATAATAAGTTTACGTTCTCTGTCCCTGATGCGTAATTCAAAGTTCCTATCGGATTCCAGAGAAGCCCTGTCATTAGGATCAGGGTAGTTTTCCTTGCCGTTGGTCATTTCGGAAACCGTTTTTCCGGCTTCGCTGAGCAACTCGTTTATTTTTTGAGTGAGTAAAGCCCTGTATGTTTCCATCTTGTCCTGTTTTTGTTTTATTGCCTGTTTTTCCAAATTCTTCACTCCTTGTAGGAAAAAAATTGGGTCGTCCTTATTACACGAGTGAATTTTATTTGTAAAGAAAAATCTTTGTCAACATAATTTTTTAATTAGATTGTCCAATTCCTGGATAATTCAATTAAAATCAATAATTTACTTATCAAAACAATAAATTTGTTTAATTTTATCCACAATATTGGTTGTGGATTTGCCTTTTATTTCGGGAATAATTTCCACATGGCCTCCCCATTTTTTTACTTCTTCCCTGCCTACGACTTTTTCTTCCGGCCAATCTCCTCCTTTTATTAAGATGTCCGGCTTTAAGAATTTAATTAATTTTAATGGTGTTGACTCCTTAAATATAGTGACATAATCAACAGATTCAAGAGCGGCAAGAATTTCGGCTCTTTCTTTTTCATTTATGAGAGGTCTTTTTTCTCCCTTGATCGAACGCACGGAAGAGTCACTGTTAAGAGCGAGCACAAGTAAATCGGCGGTTTTTCTGGCTTCCCGTAAATAACGGACGTGACCGACATGCAATATGTCAAAACATCCGTTGGTAAAAGCTATTTTCTTTCCTTTCTTTCGCAATTCTTCCAACTTTTTCCGAAGAACTTCTTTTTTGAGTATTTTTTTCATTAGTACTCCTTGTTTTATATTAAGAACTAACTGGGAAGAACTCTGGCCAGTGTTAAGGCAGATATTTTTCGCACTCCCGCCTCGATTAATGTTTTAGCGCATTCATTTACAGTTGCGCCGGTTGTATAAACATCATCAATGAGAATAACATTTTCTCCCTTAATTTTGTTCTTGTCGCTTACTTCAAAAGCACCTTTAATGTTTTGTTTTCTTTCATTTCTGTTTGAACCAGTTTGAGTTGTGGTGAATTTACGCCGTTTCAACAATGAGAAGTTAACGGGAATTTGCCTCTTTTTCCCTATGGCACGAGCCAGAATAAGAGATTGATTAAAACCACGTTCGCGAAGTCTTTTGATATGCAGGGGTACCGGTATAATCAAAGAGTAATCGGTAAAATCGATATCGGGAAAGGAAAAATCGGCCATAAGAGAAGACATTATTTCTCCGATAGACATGTTGCGCTTGTATTTAAAACGATGGATAGCATTCAAAATAATGTTTTCGTAACTGAACACGGCGCGGGCATACGAGAAATAAGGCTTTTT
>AWGX01000326.1 GCA_000495415.1 Smithella sp. ME-1
CGTTTTTGCATTTTGCCTGAAAGTTCTTCTAACGAAATAGCACTGGAGGAAGGTATCCCGATAAAAACCATGTCCACACTGGCTGAAATGGGGCACGTTATTAAACCTGTCAGTGGAATGAACCGGGCATTATTTGGTAGAGGTCAGGTAATATTGAGAGACAAAGAAGGCATCCTGGCTGCAGGAAGTGATCCCCGCGCAGATGGATGCGCAATGACTTTTATATCCACATGATAGAGATTTCTGAAACATTACAGGGAATCCTGGATACTCTCCCCAATAAACCTGGTTGTTATCTCATGAAAAATAAAACCGGAAATATTATCTATGTCGGTAAAGCTGTAAATTTACGTCATAGAGTTCGCTCATACTTCTATGATAATGGAGGACAGCATCCACGTACCCGTCAACTGGTACAAAATATCATCGATATCGAATGGATTGTTGTTGATACTGAATTAGAGGCACTCATCCTGGAGATGACCCTGATCAAGAAACACCGGCCAATTTACAACATCCGACTGAAAGATGACAAACGCTACCCATACATTAAAGTCCATTGGGTGGATTCTTTTCCAAAAATTTCAGTCACACGCCGCATGGTCAATGATGGGTCAAGATACTTTGGTCCTTATACTTCTGTCTGGGCGGTTCACCAAACGCTGGATGTATTGCGGAAGATCTTTCCTTATCTGACCTGTGACAGAGAGATTACCGGTCAGGATAAACGCGCTTGTTTATATTACGATATCAAACTTTGCAGTGGACCATGTATCGGTATGATCAATAAACAAAATTATCGAAATATGATCAATGACCTGTGTGAATTCCTGGATGGTAGAACAGAAGAAATTGTGGATCGTTTGGAAGTGGAAATGAGCGATGCGGCTGAAAGTATGGCATTTGAAAAAGCTGCTACCATTCGTGATCAAATACGAGCAATCAATCAGATTGTTGAAAAACAAAAAGTAGTTTCAACAGAGGAAAAAGACTCAGATATTATCGCACTGGCCAGAGAAGACCGGGATGCCTGTGTGCAAATATTCTTTATTCGCAACGGCAAGTTGATTGGTCGCGAGTATTTTATTCTGGAAGGCACTGAAGAAGCCCAAGATCAGGAAGTAATAAAAGAATTTCTGAAGCAATTTTATTCCGAAGCGGCAAATATACCCTCCACCGTTTTACTTCCAGATGATATAGAGGAAATGAATATCATTCGTCAATGGCTTAACACTAAACGAGGTGGTGAAAAAATTGACATTATCGTTCCACACGAAGGCACTCCTGTTGAATTAATGAATATGGCAAAGGAGAATGCAGTTGAAACCCTGAAAGCTTTGCGATCTCAATGGGAAGCTGACACCAATCGTCAGGAAGAAGCTTTGGCAGATCTACAGGCAGTATTTCAATTGTCTGAACCGCCAAACCGCATTGAATGTTACGATATCTCCAACACACAGGGAACAGCTTCTGTGGGAAGCATGGTAGTTTTCACGCAAGGAGTTCCCAATCGCAAACTTTATAGAAGGTTCAATATCAAAACTGTGGAAGGCCCTGATGATTTTGCCAGCATGGAAGAAGTATTAACCAGAAGATTCAAACGTTGGTTTAATGCTCAAGAAAATCACAATATCGGAGGGAAAGTTGATGAATCCTTTGCCCTTCTCCCTGACATATTAATTGTCGATGGCGGAAAAGGTCAATTGGGCAAAGCAATAAAAGTGCTTGAAGCGTTTAATCTCACAGAAAAATTTAAATTAGTAGGGTTGGCAAAACAGGAAGAAGAGCTATTCTTCCCTCATCGACCTGACTCAGTAAAATTACCAAGAAATTCTCAGGGCTTGTATTTGATCCAACGTATCAGGGATGAGGCACACCGTTTTGCAATCACCGCCCATCGAAAACGCAGAACCATCATGGGATTGGCATCTCAACTGGATAAAGTACCCGGTATTGGATCGCATCGCAGAAAATTATTGCTCAACCATTTTGGATCGATTGAAGGCATCATTAACGCCAGCGACGAAGAATTATTAAGTCTACCTGGGATCCACGCAGGTATTGTTGAGGCAATTCGAAATTACCTTGAATAAGGTATTCTTCTTTTAAATATTAAAACAAATTCAATTGTCTGACAATATGCTCGAAAATTTGCCTGTCAAGTAAAATTGCCGGTTTACAAAATTATGAATTAATTCTATTACGTAAACCTTAAAGAAAAAGGAGATCGACATGATCATCGGAGGGCGTATCAAACAGGCAATGATTGTCAGTTGTACTAGCGAGGAATTGTTTCTTGCGGTCTATGACAAGATTGCCCGGAATCGTGGCGCATTTACTGAGGTAACGGAAAACGACACAGAGGATGGAATGAATCTGGCTCGACGATAGGCGGATCCTCATTCCGCATCCGATGGGAGTCGCCAGCGTAGTGCCTCAAAATAAAAAGTTACTTTTAATGTCTCTGCACCGTCAGGATGGTAGTATAATTTAAAGGTGTTATTATCTGCCAAATGTCAAATATAAGAAGGCGCTTCTTGCACCCTCTGATAATAAACGAACCATTATTTGGAGGACACCATGAACCTGTTTGATGTAATCACCAACACAATTAATCATATCCATCCTTTGCTCACCGATTTTCCCGCAGCGCTTCTTCCGGTTAGTGTAGGATTGAGCCTGGCTTCACAGCGTTGGCCCAATCTGCGCCAGAGCGCCTGGATCACCTTGATCCTTGGGACTGCTGGTGCAATTCTTGCGTTTGTTTCAGGGGACGCCACGGCCGAAGCGCTATCTGCGCCGTTGCAGACTCTGGTCCAGCCCCATCAAATTCTAGCCATCTTGACTACATTGACGTTTTTGGGCTTGACAATCTGGCGTTGGCAAGCGCAGCGCAAGGGCAAAGAAGTAATCGGCACATTGCCTTATACAGTGCTTTCCGTCGTCGGATTGGGGTTGTTGATCGTAACCGGTATGTATGGCGGCAGCCTCGTCTTCGAACAAGGCTTGGGAGTAAGCGTCCTTCCATAAAAACATAAAGTGCTTCTCCTGGCACGGTAAACACCGGATAGAGTCCAAGGGCTGGCACTTCGTTGCGCATATATCCGGCTACTCCCGTCGCACTGGAGGTGACAGCCACAACAGTAGCCTCACCCCCGAGGTCCCGCAGCCTACGCAGCTTGTTGCAACAGAGATTGTCGATCCGGCTCAGGTTGCCCCTGGTTACCCTGGCTGGGCTGAAGTTCTGGTGGAGTCAGAGGCGAAAGTAGCTGGGTTATCTGGACGTATGCATCGGTGTATGGAACATCGTTCTGTGAATAACAGGGCGCCTTCCCAGGGGTTTGGGTGAGGTACCCTGTTTGTTAGAGATACCGTGCTGCAGATGCCCATTATGAAGGGCCATCGTTTAAAAGTTGAGATCGCCCAGCTGTCACTTAACAATCTCGGGCTTGGCAACCAGGGCGTACTTTTCATAATCGCTGGGGATTTTTTATATTTCCTTTTAACAACAGTCAGTTTACGGCGTAGAATTTCCGCAAGGAAGTTTCCATCTCCGCAGGCCGGTTCCAGAAAGCGTCTGTCAATGCGTTCGGTTTCCTGCTTGACCAAATCCAGCATGGTATTGACCTCACGCTCGGCGGTAAACACTTCGCTGTGATCTGTCATACGCTATTTTGATTTCACTTGATCAGACTAAGTCTTTTTAATCTTAACCATCAAGAAGTTTGGCTGTTGTTATGGAGAGGGAAGAGTCATTTTCCTCTTTTGCCTTGATCCATTCAAGGATTGTTTCTCTCCGAAATCGCCCGTGCTTACCCACCTTGAAACCGGGTAACACTTTATCATGGGCGGGCTTGCAGATGGTCAATTGCGGAATGCGCAAGTAAGTTGAGACTTCTTCAGTAGTCCAAAACTGCGTCGGCCATTGCTCACCTCGCTAATAAAATTGAGATTATCACAGTTACTCCAATGATTATAGATCAGGAAAAGAAAAGGAAATTCAAATTGAAGGCCAGTTTCATCTCCAATCCATTTTTGAAAATTTGCCTTTACGGAAAAATAATCTCATGTTATAATCTGCACTCGCCCATCAGGGCGATTTATATTGTTAATTTGAAAATTTAACCATTTGGTAAGGAAAAAAACAATGGATCAGATCTTAAAATCATTAGAAGCCCCTGTAAACCCCAACATCCCAGATCTACGGACTGGTGATGTAGTCAACGTCCATGTGAAAATTAAAGAAGGCGCTCGTGAGCGCGTTCAGGTTTTCAAAGGTACAGTTCTTTATAAACATAATAATGGTACCAATTCAACCTTCACAGTTCGCCGTGTTGCCAGCAACGGAATTGGTGTTGAGCGTACATTCTTAACCCGCTCCCCACGAATTGAAAAAGTTGAAGTAGAACGTCATAGCCGGGTTCGTCGCGCAAAACTCTACTTCTTACGCAAACGAACTGGTAAGAGCGCACGTCTCAAACAAAAATTCAATTAATTTCAATCGTTTCGTGATAACATTAAAGGTGCAATCCTGAGATTGCACCTTTTTTATGTATCACAAAACAGGAGAAAGAATGCAGCCTATCATTGGAATAACAGCCGGAAAAGATCGCAGTGATACAACAATTCAAAAAATCTGCTTAATTGACAAATATTCGTATGCCATTTCTGCATCAGGAGGAATCCCATTCGTTATTCCACCAGATATCTCTACTCACTCGATTGAAACCATAATAAGTCGTGTCGATGGAATTATGATCACAGGTGGTGGTGATATCGAAACCAAAAGGTTTAATGGGCAAGATCACCCGCGGGTTTATGGTGTCGAAACTGATCGGGATAATCTGGAAATTGAATTGGTTCAAGCTGCTGAATCGAGCGGCAAACCGTTACTGGGAATTTGTCGGGGTATTCAGGTCATCAACGTGGCACTCGGGGGAGATTTATTTACAGATATTCAGGATCAAAAAACCGATCCATTAAAACACGATTGGTTCCCGAATTATCCACGCAATCGATTATCTCATACAATAGAGATTACATCTGGATCCTTACTGAATCAAATTCTAGGAATTTCTTTAACCGATGTAAATTCTCTACACCATCAGGCAATAAGAAAGCTATCCAATAAATTATCAGCAACCGCTATTGCTCCTGATGGCATCATAGAAGCCGTTGAATACAAAGAACATTCTTTTTTCCTGGGGGTTCAATGGCATCCTGAATGGTTATTCGATCTTGAAACCACCAAAAAATTGTTCAAAGCTTTTATTCAAGCAGCAAAACACCAATGAATAAACTAACATTTTTTCCTAATAGTGCGATTGGCGTATTTGACTCAGGTGTCGGTGGGTTATCAGTCCTGCGGGAGATTCGCAATCAAGTTCCTGATTCACCCATCATTTATTTTGGTGATCAATTTCATGTTCCATACGGACCAAGAGAATTGGACGAAGTCTATTCTCTTTCGAAAGTAATTACCCAATTCCTATTGAATTTAGGTGCTGGAATCATTGTCATTGCCTGCAATACAGCTTCAGCAGCAGCATTATTTCCGTTACGCGAAGAGTTTCCAGACATTCCATTTGTTGGCATGGAACCAGCCGTAAAACCCGCTGCTGAAAAAACACATTCTGGTAAAGTTGGCGTTTTAGCTACACCGGCAACGTTTCAGGGTAAATTATATAATTCGGTTGTTGAAAGATTTGCAAAAAATGTGAAGATTTATCAAAATACCTGTTCAGGACTGGTTCAGGAAATTGAAAAGGGTAATTTTTCGGGTATTGAAACAAGAAATATCCTTGAAAACGCTTTATATCCAATGCTGGAAAATGAAATCGACTCTGTTGTTTTGGGTTGTACACATTACCCGTTTGTCATTCCACTGATAAAAGAAATCGTCGGACCAAACGTGACGGTTATTGACCCTTCCCCAGCTGTGGCAAAACAGACGATAAGAATATTGTCCAAAGACATTAATCCTGGTGCTAACAAGAATAAAAATAACACCATTTTATTGACCAGTGGAACCATTAAGGAATTCAAAAATTTTATTAATCTGATTGAAATAAATAATTATGAAATACATCAGGTCAAATGGTCACAGGATAAAAGCGAAATCAACATCGTACACGAAAAATGATTAGGAGAGAGATTTGATATACTAAGATTATAAATTTTTAAGGAGAATATGATTGAATTAAACTTAGATCCCTGTACAAAACTCACTACCGATGCTATTGGAAAACCAGGTCAAAGAACATTTTTTATTCAAGGGGAAACCGATAACGAGACGATCACACTGATTTACGAAAAGATACAATTACAATCCCTTATTGTAGCGACTATACGGTTTTTTTGAAAATATACACGAAAAATATCCTGATCTCCCTAATGAAGCGGGAAAATTTTCTGAACCAGATATGCGAATTACTCCTCCTGTTGATCCACTATTTAGAGTCGGGGATCTCAACTTGTCATTTAATCCTGATCAGGATAAGGTTTGCGTTGTAGCTAAAGAAATTATTTTTGAACAAGAAGACCCTGCTTCTCAAGTGAAGGCGCAGGAAGAAGCACGTATTGTTAATTATTGGTGCTCAAGAGATCAATTAAGCCAATTTGTAAATTGGGGTGTTGAATTACTGCAACAAGGGAGACCAATTTGTCCTTTATGCAACGAACCGATAGAACCTGAAGGACACTTGTGTCCAAAAAAGAATGGACATAAAAAACACTAAATTGTCGGAAATAAAAACAAAACAGATCGTTCAGATTCTGCAAAATGGTACTCTGAATTTAGTTGGTCAGGCATTACGCGGATCCAATTCAACATTCTTAACACAGGTTACATACAAAAATTTCTCAGTTCAGGCGATCTATAAACCATCAAAAGGTGAAAGACCTTTGTGGGATTTCCCAGATTTCACGTTGGCTCAAAGAGAGGTAGCCGCATTCATTGTTTCACAATTGTTGGGTTGGATTCTCGTCCCGGCAACTATTTTCCGTGTTCAACCCGCTATATATGGGGAGGGTTCTTTACAACTCTTTATTGAACATGATCCCACATTACATTATCTCAATGCTCCTATAAACAATCAGATATTATTTATGAAAATAGCCATTTTTGATTTAATCATCAATAATGCTGATAGAAAATCAGGCCATGTTATCTTTGACTCCAACCATAAACCATGGTTGATCGATCATGGATTGAGTTTCAATCATGAATTTAAACATCGAACAGTCATTTGGGATTTTGCAGGACTGTTAATTCCAGATGATTTGAAAAGGGATATTAATGATTTTGTTATTAGATTACAATCTGGAAAATTACGCTTGGTAAGAAAATTAAATATGTTATTATCTGAATTAGAAGTAACCTCTTTAATCAATAGAGGACTATACTTGATAGAACAGGTAGAATTTCCGCTTCCAGAACCGAATCGGAGATCATATCCCTGGCCACCAATTTAACATCGGAGGAAAAAATGCGTCAAGTTTCAATCGCTTTAATGGGTTTTGGGAATGTAGGGCGGGCTTTTGCGAGTTTGTTATTAGAAAAGCAGGAAATGCTGAAAAAAGAATTCGATTTAGAATTTATCGTTACCGGGATCTTTACCAGAAATCATGGTGCAGCTATTAATTCTGGTGGCGTTAATTTAACCAGAGCTTTAGAATTTTTCTCCCAAGGAACTTCATTAGCAAACTTATCCGAAGATAATCGGGTATTTTCTCCGGAAAGTTTTATTCATGGAAGTTCAGCTGAAATATTCGTGGAATGCACTCCATTAAACCCTTACGATGGTGAACCAGCCCTGTCTTACAATAAAATCGCTCTTAATCGCGGAAAACATGTTGTAACAGCCAATAAAGGGCCGGTAGTATACGGCCATAAAGAATTATCGAAACTGGCTGAAGATAGAAGAAAAGGTTTTTATTTTGAATCTGCCGTTATGGATGGCGCACCCATTTTCTCACTCTTCCGAGAGACATTACCGTTGATCGAGCTCAAAGGATTTTCGGGTATTCTTAATTCCTGCACAAATTATCTCCTGGATCTGATGAACGCAGGTGCGACTTTAGAAGAAGCAGTAATTCAAGCTCAGAGCATTGGGATTACCGAAACTGATCCAAGTGCAGATATCGATGGATGGGATGCTGCTATAAAGGTTGCAGCATTGGTTTCCGTCCTGATGGGAATTTCCATAACTCCACACCAGGTAGATCGCAAAGGGATCCGCGAGGTGACACCAGAAATGATTAAGACAGCCCAAGAGAATGGAGAAAAATGGAAATTAGTCTGTACTGCCAAACGACAGGGAAGTCGATTAATCGAAGTCAGTGTTCAACCTCAGACTATAAAAGCAGATTCTCTGCTATATATGGTCAACGGAACAAGCTCATTTGTTCAATTCGAGACTGATGTGCTGCCTGGTCTGGGGATTCTTGAAAAAGATCCTGGCCCATTAACAACTGCATATGGCATGTTGGCGGATATCATGAGCATTCTCAAGAAATTTTATGTTTATCGATAATTTATTTCTGATCCACGCTCTCGGATAATATTTCTTCTTCTTGCTTGAGATTCTTCCAGCGCACATAAAGGCTGATAACATAGCCAATAATTGAGCCAAAAATTACAATGTATCCAGCGATAAAATAGTTTAATGTATTTAATGTAGAATTCATTTTCGCTCCTGGTTCGATACCCTAATCTTGAATATTAAATTTCAATTCTTCTACCTGGTTGGCTAATTTTCCTAAACGGATTCGATGCCAGACTAAGTCAATGAACAGGATAGAAAATCCAACGATACTCACCATCATCGTTTGAAACATGGTTGGTATCATATCAAATGTTCCAACAGCAGAAGGATCAGAACCGGCAATTACGACAGGATGAATTGTCCTGAAAATTCGGATTGAGAAAAAGGTTAACGGAACACTGATGAAACCAACGATAGCATATACTGCTCCAAATCTCGACCGTCGTTCAGGGTCATCTATCCCCTGTCGGAGCATTATGTAGGCAATATAAACCAATTCCATAATAGTGGCTGTTGTCAACCTGGGATCCCAGGTCCACCAGGTGTTCCATATTGGGCGTGCCCAGATTGAACCTGTAACAATCGTAATGAAGATAAATATTATTCCAATTTCAACAGCAGCGACTCCTACCAAATCCCATATTTTTGTCTTTTTAATAAGATATAAAATTCCTGCTATAGCTGCAAACAGAAAAGACAACATACCAACCCATCCGGAAGCCACATGGAAATAAAACACTTTTTGCACCGCACCCATCACTCTTTCAATGGGTGCATAGAAAAAAACCATGGCCGTAGCTCCCAATAAGGCAACCAATGTTACAACGTCCAGAATTCTTAGCGTAGTCAGTTTCTTCATTTTCACCTCCGAATTTTTATTCTTCAACAACTGAATCAAACACCATAAAAGCAACCGATGTAAAAATAATATCGTAAACGATCAATAAATTGAACCAGGTCTGTAAATCAGAGAATGGAAATCCACTTAAAATGCCAGACGAAGCTTTTACTGAGGCAATTAATACGGGTAATATAACCGGAAATAATAATATCGGTAATAGAATATCTCTTGTTCTTGCTTGAACCGCCATACTAGCCAACAATGTCCCAATTGCAACATAACCTTCAGATCCGAGAAGAATCACTAAAAGTAATGCCGGTGAAATGATGTTGGTATTATATAGAATACTGTAAATTGGCAGGACAATCATGGCTACAATCAACATGAATATCCAGTTTGCAATACTTTTGCCGAAGTAAATGGCTGTTCTATCCACCGGAGCCAGTAACAATCCATCCAGACATCCACGGTCTTTTTCGACCGCCATTGATCGATTAAGTCCCAGATTCCCGGCAAAAATGATGGTGACCCATAAAATTCCGGCGGTTAATGCAGATCTTGTCTTAGGGTCTAGCTCAAGGGCAAAGTTGAAAATAAAAATAACCAGAAGCGCAAAAACCAACATAGCACTGATTAATTCTTTTCCACGCAGTTCTGCGATCAAGTCTTTCCACACAACAGCAAACATAGCCTTGAAAAAAGATGTTTTAGGCTGCACCTTGATTCCCCCCTTCTGAATCAATTTCATCGACTATGGATTGGTAATATGCCAATAAACCGTGTTGAGGAAGATCTTTTGCTAGTTTTGAAGCATGAATTTTCCCTTTATAAAGTACATCAAATCTTGTTGCCAGATTTGCTACTCTGGGAAAATCATGCGATGTCATGACTACAGTTCTCCCGCGGGAGGCAATTTCCTGTAGCAAAGTATCCAGCATATTAGCTGCATCCTGATCTAAGCCAGTATGTGGCTCATCTAATAACAACACTTCAGGGTCATGAATAATCGCTCTCCCAATCGCTAATCTTTGCTGCATGCCTCTGGAAAAAGTACGTACCAGATCCTTTTTTCTTTTCAATAATCCAACAAGTTGTAATATTTCTTCTATATGGTTTTGAAAATTGGATAAACCATATAATCTTCCATAAAATTTGAGATTCTCTTCAGCACTTAAATCTCCATACAGCAAAGGAAGGTGAGAGACAACACCTAATTTTTTTCTTACCTGAGCAGATTGACCGGGCAAATAATAACCTGCTATTTGGATTTCGCCATAATTTGGTTTTGATAGAGAAGAAAGTATCCGTAATAAAGTTGTTTTTCCAGCGCCATTTGATCCCAATAAAGCAACAAACTCACCTTGTTGAACGGAGAAATTTAATTTGCGTAAGACCTGTTTATGACCAAAACGCTTAATTAAATTCCGCACCTCAATGATAGCTGTCACGCTTAAGCCTCTGTGTCTTGTTTCATTTTGATCAACTTGGTGAGTTCATTCCTTCGATTATAATAAGCGCTTTCAGGAATTTCACCCGATTGAAAAGCATCGTCCAAAGCGATAACTGCATCCAAAAGGCTTTCCAAATCTTCTTCTTCTGACACCATTTCTTCGACAACCTCATTTTCTTTCATTTTCTTTCTCAGATAGAAAACTGCGCCGAAGATCGCAATCAACAATACTGAACCACCAATAATCAAACTGGTAGTATTCCCGCTTTGAACAATCGAAACATTGTCCTTTACTTTCCCGGACAAGCTCATTTTAATCGAACTTTCAGCGTCCATGACCCCACCTGAATAAGTTTGGATTTTCATCCCTTGTATATCTCTTTCACCTGAAAATACCAATTGGTCGCTAGAAAACTTTACTGTATCAGAAGGTAACATGAAGATGGACGCATTTACCAGTAATGGTAGTTGAATATCCAAATCTAACGATTTTTCGTAAGGAAGTTCAAATGCAAATAAAACCTGGACAGAAGAATTCGCCCCAAACGTTTGCATGGATCCAAATCCATTTTCTAACTGTATAAATTCCCTTCCGAGTAATCCACCTTCGAATTGTAAATTTTGAGCTCCTTCAGGTAATTTAAATCGCACAACAGGTGTTACATTATCTAGAGGCACAATCACGGTATCGGTTGGATTTTGAATTACATACATTTCAACAACTTGTATTGTATTTTCAGCGATAAAATCAAAAAAGACGTGCATTCGCTCTGCATAAAGGGCACTGGAATCAACGGAAGTCTTCTTAATAACAATCGGTAAATTTACATTCCCCTGAGCATCGATGACTGGTTCATGTAATACCTCAGAGGTATGTTGAATACCATCAATGACTAACGATGCTTGATAAATTCTTCCTGAAACATTTTCAAGTTCCTCAAATATGAATGAACCATTCTCAGATACTGGAGATTCAATTTGAAAGATCATATCCATTCCATCATAACCAGAAAGGGTAACCATTAAACCTTCCGAGGCAGTTTCCAAATTGAGCAATTGACCAATAATTGAAAAATTCGTTTGTTCACCAGATGAAGTTGTCTCGTTTACCGGTTCCAAGGTCTCAGTGTTTTCTACCTCTGATTCTTTTCTAAAATCATTGTTTTCTGTGAAACCCAAATATCGAACATAACTGGCAACTGCCAATTGATCCTCTTCTGATAATATTTCAGAGAATGCGTGCATTTCAGGATCGATGCCTGTGGTAATGACGGATAAAATTTCGGATAAAGATTTTTCAGCCATCGCACTTGCGCTTTGTAGCGGTAAATTTTCTTCGGTATGGCACTCTACACAATTTTCGGTAAAAATAACTTTGCCATTCGTGATCATATTTTCAGATATTGATAATGTGAGTGCATATGAAGTTACATCCCATCTTTCTCGATCACTCAAGCTTTGAAATCCAGGCATAAAGCGTTCAATGTTTCCGATTGTTATTACTTTGTACCAATCAATCGGTTTTGCTTCTTTTGCTATTTTAAAATCCCCAATAGGAGTAACTGGATTTGGTAATTGGTTACTTTGGGTTCCGTCTCCCTTACCAGTTTCTCCATGGCAGGCAACACACTTTTGCTCGTAGATCACTGCCCCATTTAGAATATCAGGTTCCATCATTGGCAAAACAATCGATGGCACTGAAGTTGGAGATATAGGCATTGGGTCTTGTTGTACTAAATTAGGAGGAGGAGTAACATCCGCTGCCAGAGATACTGAGCATCCAGAAAGAAATCCTAAAAAAATGAATGCAAAAAATAAAAATTGTGCTTTTTTCATATTTTTCTTTCTAAAAATCAAAGAGTATTCCCACACTTTGAACAAAATTTATCGGATTTTGAAACTGGTTTCCCACATTTCGGGCAGAAACCATCTGGTTTAGATTCTTTTGATCGCTTCCGCGCAGCAATCATCGATTCGATATCAACATCTTTTTCGATTTTTTCATTATCCATGCGAACCCCAATTTGGTCCCTACCGAGGGTCGCTTCAATTCTTTGTAATTGGTCTGAGCTTTGTTCATAACCATTGATTTCATCAAGATTTTTAATAACTTCAGCACCTTTTTGGAGTAAAAACTGACGTTGAGAAGGATAATCTTCTTCAGGAATTTTACCTAAATTAAAATCAAAATCGAGTTCCTGTAATGCGCGTAAAATACGATCTCTTTCGGCCAGCATGGAAGAGACATGCAATTCTTTTTCTATAGAGGGTAATGCTTGAGTTATTAAAACTTTATGTTTTCGTTCGTCGATAAATGGTTGAAAAATAAACAATAGTACAACAACCAAAATTCCAAGCAACAAAAAAATGGATCCGATATCCATGTTTATTCTCCTCTATTGATTTAGTGCTGAATCAATCATACCAGTGATCTCACCAATGGTAACAAATGGACCAATTTTTCTGGAAGCTAATTTTCCGTTTTTATCAATAATGTATGTTTCAGGTACACCACTGATTCTAAAAATCTGTGATATAGCTGTTCGAAGGTCGGGGCCATTGGGATACGTAATATCAAATTTCTCGAGGTATTTCAATGCTTCAGTTTCTGTATCAACATAGTCAACCCCAAGAAAAACTACTCCTCCAGAATCCTGGTAGAAACGCCAGGCTTCTTCCAATTCAGCGGCTTCCTGTTCACAAGGTTTACACCAGGATGCCCAGAAATTTACAACAATTACCTTTCCAAGTAAATCATCCGTCTTAATTTTTGAGCCATCGAATGTTGTTAATTCAAAAGGAGGTACTTTTTGCCCCACCTGAACGGGTCCTTGTTGTGCATTTCTAAGTCCCCAACCCATTAGAGCTAAAAATCCTAACAAAACCGCAAAGGCAACAACGATTACCCAACGAGGAAGCTTTTTTTGATTTTTTTCACCAGTGTTTGAATTTTCCATAATTGCTCCTATGATAAATCCTCTTTTTTATTTAAAACATTTAAAGCTTCTTCCATTTCTTTTAGATATTTGTCATTATTAATGTTTGAATTTTGGATTACTTTTTCAGATGATTTTTTGATTTTCTTCAGGTTAAGATAAACAACTACGATGCCTCCCACAAAAACAACGGGAGGAAATATATAGACCAACCAATTCAATCCCCTGGCAGGTGGTTGTGCCAATACTCGATCACCATATTGATCTACAAAATATTGTTTTATCTGGTCATCGGTCCAACCGGCAGACATTTTTTCTTTAATTAATGCCCTCCATTGAGCACAGGCTTGTGTTGGACATACGTCCAAAGGTATGTTTTCACACACTGGACAATACAATTCTTTTGCAACTGCGTTTACTTGATCGTCAGTAGGAAAATCATTTTGTGCAATTACGTTATTGAACGGAAGGAGGAGCAATAAGAAAATTGTAACAAAAAAAGCAAGTGTGATTTTTTGGGTGATAAAAATCTTGTTTTTATATTTCATAAAATAATTTTCCTTCTTAACCATTATGGTCTCGAAACCAACTTGCCTGTCTCTTTTTTCATAATTCTTGATGGAGTCAGTTCTATCTCTTTTTCTGGATCAGGCCATGCTGCAATAAAGGATCCGATAACCAGCAGGATGCCACCATACCATAACCAATTAATCAGTGGATTATGGAACACTTTGAAAGTCGCTCCCCGGGATGAAATCTGTTCCCAATTTACTAAAATGACGTATAGATCATCTTCGACAGTACTTCGAACGCCAGCAATCGTCATGGGTTGTTGACTATCGTAATAGAAATCACGTCTTGGATACAATTCTCCGAGATCTTTACCATTTTTGGATACTGACAAAACTGCTCTGGCTACATTTCGACCGTCAGCCACATCAAATTCAGCCAGGTTCTTGAAGGTAACAGTATATCCAGCCAATGATAAGCTTTCTCCTGGAGCTATTCTTCCTTGTGTTTCAGTTTGGAAAAACTCAATACCTATAATCCCAATCGCCATAAAAACAACACTCAGATGGATTACATAGCCACCATAGCGTCTTCGATTTCTTGCAGTTAATTTCCATAACGCCACCAGATAATTCTCACCACTTCTCTTGTGTCTGGCTTTCATTCCACGCCAAAATTCATATATTGTCACAAATGCTGCTAGAGAAGCAACAGTTAATCCAATCAATGCACCTATACTTCGAATACCTGAAACGAACAAAACTACCAGTAAAATGAGTGATCCGGTTGCGGGAATCCATAATGCCTTGCCCAAAGTCTTCCAGGTGGAATGTCCCCAGGCAGACAATGGCGCTATTCCCATCAATAACAATAAACCTGCAAATAGAGGACCTGTGGTGCTGTTATAGAACGGTGGACCCACAGTAACTTTCTGTCCTGTAAATAATTCAGATATTAATGGGTAAACGGTTCCCCAGAAAACGACTACCAAAATACCAATAAACAATAAATTATTAATCAAGAAGAGCGATTCTCTTGATAACAAAGAGGTCATGACGCCTTCTGAACGCAGGTCGTCCCATCTTTTAATTAAGAATGCCAGCGAAATAATAAAGGAGACGCCAATAAACACAAAGAACATTGGTCCAATTGCACTTTGGGCGAAGGCATGTACCGAAGACAATACTCCAGATCGAGTCAGAAATGTGCCGAAAATGACCAAAGAGTAGGTTAATATGACCAGGATCATATTCCAGCGTTTGAACAAACCTCTTTTCTCCTGGATCATGACTGAATGCAAAAATGCTGTACCAGATAACCATGGCATGAATGCAGCATTTTCTACAGGATCCCAGGCCCAATATCCACCCCATCCAAGCACATCGTATGCCCAGCGACTTCCTAAAATTAACCCGATGGATAAAAACATCCATGCGACCAATGTCCACCTTCTGGTTAAGCGAATCCACCGATCATCTTTTCTACCAGTAATGAGCGCAGCCATACCAAAAGCATACGGAATGACAAATGAAACAAATCCAAGATAAAGCATAGGAGGATGAATAATCATGCCTGGATGCCTGAGTAATGGATTCAGACCTCTGCCGTCAAATGGATGGATTAATTGACTACCAGCTGGAGCAAACATAGCCACCAATTCCCCACCGGATGGAAGCGACCAGAATCTCACAAACGGATTTTCAAAAGCAACGATCATAATCAGGAAAAATGCTAATGTTACAGATGAAACAATAATCACCCAGGGAAGAAAATCAAGATCCCGATCCCATTTTCTTAGTGTTACTGCTGTTGCAAAAGCAGACATTAACCATGCCCAAAAAACAAGTGATCCAGCTTGCCCACCCCATAAAGCTGTGACCTTCAAATACAATGGCATCGTACTGCTGGTAACATTGTAAACGTATTGAACTTCATAATTCTGATTAATTAACAGAATTACGATACTGATCACAGTTAATGTTAAAAGTGGAAAAGTTAATAAAAGCGCTAATCTAGCACTTTCGACATACTTGTATAAATTTTTTCTTTCACCAATTACCGCCGCTACGATCGCATAGATACTGACAAGTAAAGTAATGACCAAAGAGCCATATCCAAGGTTTGGTAACATAAATTCTCCAATTTGAATTCTGGGGTTAATCAGCTATTTGCTGATTGTTCTGGAACTGCTTCTTCGTATTTTGTTGGGCATTTCAATAGTAATTCAGACGCATAAAAAATGCCATCTTCCCCAATTTTACCGGTCATAATTGCCTGGGCTTCATTTTGTAACAAATCAGGCATCACACCTTCATAAACAACAAAAATGCGATTTGCATCTGGATTGTTAACGGCCTGGTGTAATACCAAAGCCAAACCACCCTGGGCGTCAATTTCTTTGTTATCACCAGGTACATGCGCTACTTCAAACTTAATGATGAGATTTTCAGTGTCATATTCAATCGTATCGCCTAATACAGCACCAGAGACTCGAATATCCTTACCGATTATTTCTTCCTGGCGTTCTTTGATTTCATCAACTGTGAGAAAATATTGTGCACCAGCTCTTGTATTGGTGATGATTAATAAAATAATCGCAGCAATGATGAGAATTCCGCCAAAGACAAATTTCTTTTGACTGCCTTTTGCAGGTGTTGTTAATGTAGCGTCTTGCATGAAACCTCCAATGTAACAAAGTTATTTATTACTATTTTTCCATACTGAGATTAATATAGGGTTAAATTTATAATCAATAAAAAATATCTCTATTATCAGAATTACGGAAATTATAACATCCAAATATTTCTTAATTAATACGAGATATATTAGAAGTAATTAATATTAGGTCTTTTTCTTCCACTGAATCTGATTTTTTACCAATATGTCTTCAATCATGTGAATAAAATCAACTTTAGGTGAAAAGATGAATTCACTCGTTTCTAACTGATGTATGATTAATTCAGCAATCTTTAATGCGGATGAAGGTTTTCCGATGTTTTTTGCATTTTCTGTTGTTTGTCTGAGACATTCTTTTTCGTTAAAAAATAAATGACCTAGAACCTGAATAAATTCATTCGGATTTTTTGTCCAAAAACCTGCATTGCCATCCTGGACAAATTTTGCATTTCCAGACTCTTGTCCTGGGATAACATCGATTAATATCATTGGTAATCCGGAAGCCAATGCTTCTGTAACAATTAAACCCCCAGCTTTGGTTATTAATAGATCCGATGCGTGCATGAATTCCGGCATTTGATCAACAAACTCATACAAATGGGTTTCGTGATGCCAATCAACTTCTTTTAATTCATTATATAATCTTTGGTCTTTCCCGGTTACGACCGTGAGTTGAAACGGAAACCCAGAATGATTTAAAATATCCAAATTCACTTTAAAATGCTCAACGCGTTTACTTCCAACTGCCAGAATTGTGGTGAGATCAGAATTCCAGCCTAGACTTTTTCTGAGCTCTTGTTTTGATTCTGTCAATTGAAAAATCCTGGGGTTTACAGGAATTCCAATCACACATATATTATCAGGCTTGACTCCAGCTTCTATCGCATCGTTACGTACGATTTCTGTAGGAACAACTAACCAATCCACCTTATCGTTAAACCAGATTTGGTGGACGGTTGCCAGATCTGTGACGATGGTAACCATTGGAATATTTAATCGATGCAAAGACTTAACAGCAACAAAAGGAGCCTGGTATAAAGGGTATGTATTAATAATGATATCAGGTTCATGCTCTTCGATTACATCATTAATGACCTCAAATAATGAAACAACCAGAATGGTTTCGAGAATTGTTACAGGTATGGGTGAATCACTTAAATCATAACCGAACTTGTAAAGCTCAGGAACATCACGAACCCATTTGTCATATTCACTTTGGGATTCTTTGATGAAAAATGGTGCTTTTTTGTTGTCTAACGGATTGACCAATGAAATTTGATATCTGGCTGGAAATAATTCTTCAATCGCTGATTGAATGGCTAAGGATGCACTCCTGTGACCAAATCCTGCATCTGCAGTCAGGATTAGAATTTTCTTTTTTTGTGTTTCCATACACGAACCTCATTCCTCAGGTGGAAGATTTCCACCTAGAAAATCTAACAAAATTTTCAGGGCATAATCAGATGATTGTTCTTTAATCTGTGTTCGACTTCCACAAAACACCTTTTGCCACGCCCAGGTACCTTTTTCTGAGGATAAACTTATCCAGACCAACCCAACAGGTTTCCCTGGTAATCCCCCTCCAGGACCAGCGATTCCACTGATGGAAATGCCAATTAAATTTTCAAATGGAATCTCTTTTGAAAATAATTTTCTGACACCGTTAGACATTTCTAAAACGATTTCTCTACTCACAGCTCCAAATTTTTTCAATGTTGTCGGTTTTACACCTAATAAAGATCGCTTGGCTTCATAGGCATATGCACAGACACCACCGATATAGTAATCAGAGGATCCAGGAACGTTCGTGATCCGATGGCTAACTAATCCTCCAGTACATGATTCAGCAACAACCAGATTGTAATTCTGTTTTACCAATAAAGGACCAACTTCAACCTCTAATTCTTCCTGCATCAGATTTCTCCTTATAATATAGAAAACTATAACCTTATTCCAATTATAATTTGCAAACACTTTAATGAAATAATTAGACAAGGAAAAACAATATGCCATCTGCTACATTTCACTTTCCATCTGGATTTTTGTGGGGAACCTCAACTTCTGCTTATCAGGTGGAAGGAAATAATACAAATACAAATTGGTATCAATGGGAACAAATTCCAAATAAAATTTTTGAGAATCAAACAGCAGGCAAAGCCTGTGATTGGTGGTCTGGTAGATGGAAAGAAGATATGGATCGAGCTGTATTGACCCACCAAAATGCGCATCGACTGTCTATTGAATGGAGCCGCATACAACCTGAAATTGACAGATGGGATGAATATTCTTTAGACCATTACAGAGAGATTTTAAGAGGGCTAAGAGATCGAGGAATTTCCCCACTCATAACCTTGCACCATTTCACAGAACCAATTTGGCTATCCGAAATTGGTGGTTGGGAGAATGATTCTATTATTTCCTATTTTGAGAAATTTGTAAGTAAGGTAGCAGAAGGCTTGAAAGAGTATTGCCAATTGTGGATCCCGATCAATGAACCAAACGTCCTTGCCCACCAGGCTTATATTGAAGGCAACTTTCCACCTGGTAAAAATAGTTTGCAATCCAGTTTTCATGCATTATCCAATATGATCAAAGCGCATATATCAGCTTATACAACAATAAAAAGAATCTCTCCGACGAGTCGAATTGGGACAGCCATAAATTATCGCGCCTTTTGGCCAGAAAGTGGGAATAATCCTTTTGATAGATGGATGACAAAATTTCTTGACCATCAATTTAATGATTCCTTTATGAATGCCCTCAAGTTCGGCAAATTACAATACGCTCTCAAAAATGAAAAAATTTCCGATGTTCACGGGAATTATGATTTTATTGGATTAAATTATTATTCCGGGGATGAAGTAAAATTTGATTTACTGAAACCAAAAGAATTATTTCACCAGAGAACATATCCAAAATTATCTGAAATTAGTGAGAATGGTTCTATTGCAAATGTTCCCAATGGCTTCGAAAAAGCAATTCATTGGGCATTAAAATTCAGTTGCCCTATCATTATCACCGAAAATGGTATTGAAGACTCAAATGATTTATTGCGACCTCAATATTTGGTAGAACACGTCCATAAAGTTTGGCGAGCAGCTAACTTAAATTATCAGATTAAAGGATATTTTCATTGGACGCTTGTAGATAATTTTGAATGGGAACGAGGTTGGTCTCAAAGATTCGGTTTATGGCGGTTGAATTTACAGGATCAAACCAGAATTAAAACAAAAAGCGCTGATCTTTATTCACAAATTTGTAAAACCAACTCACTTTCCAGTGAAATGGTAAATAAATTTGCTCCATTGGTTTATTCAAAAATCTTTCCTGGATAGATAAATCCGTTATTTTTTCAGTTCCGGTATAGAAATTATCTTCTTCGGTAATAAAACTGTGAAGGTTGTGCCCACACCAATTTCCGAATCAACATGAATACTTCCATTATGCAAGTTGACAATAAATTGAGAGATAGATAGACCTAATCCAAACCCTGAACTGTGACTTCTTGTACGTGATTTTTCTCCTCGATAAAACCGGTCAAATATTTTCTGTAGATCTTTTTTGGCAATGCCTGGTCCATTATCTTCGATTCTAATTTTTGCATTTTCACCTTCGTTCGACAATTCAATGATTATTCTTCCACCTTCTGGCGTATATTGAATGGCATTTCCCAATAAGTTAAGCAGTACTTGCTTTATTCGGTCGCGATCACCTTGCATTTCAATCTGATCCATTTTTTGGATTGTAATTGTCAATCGATCTGCAGCTAGGGTTTGAACATGTTGAAAAACTTCGCACAGTAATTCATCGAGTGAGAAATATCTGATGTCTAATGGCATTTCACCAGCCTCTGCCTGAGAAAGAAATAACAAATTCCCCACCAACCTTGATAACCTGTCAACTTCATTTTCAATACTGACCAGAGATTCAATATCATATTGTTTAAATTTTTTCATCAATCCAACTTCGCCTTTTATCACCGTCAAAGGGGTTCTGAGTTCATGACTGATATCTGTTACGAGTTGCTTTTGGGATTGTAATATTTGATCTAACCTGCCAAGTGTTTCGTTGAATGCAAAAATTAATTGGCCGACTTCATCTTCCTTTTGTTCTGCAGGGATTGGAATCCTTCTTGAAAGATCATACGTTTCGGTAATTTCCTTTGCAAATTCAGTTACTGTCATTAATGGCGTTAGGGTTTTTTTTGTCATAATCCAACTGATCAAAGCAGCAACAATTAATGCAATGATCAATAAAATGACAAGAACAATCGCCAATGTTCTGAGCGTGATGTCCACCAAGGTCAAGTCAATTGCTACTTGTAAAATTCCCACTGGTCCACGTGATGTTTCTAATGGGACTGTCAGCACTCTCAGGCGAGTTCCTCCGATACTGCTATTTCGATAAAAAATTTGACCCTGTCTTAATCCGTTTTCATCTAAAGCAGCGGAATAAATGCTGGGCTTTGAAAATAATAATTGGTTCGAATTTTTCCAAATCTGGACATATTGATTTTCAACAGGCAGGAAATCAAAAATTCTTTCAGAAATAATCTGATTTTCTGGAGTCACACTAAGTCCATCTATGATTCTTTGTGCAGATAAAGATATTCGTTGGTCGATCTGATCCAATAAAATTGCATTTACAAGACCATAAACCAATAATCCTAAAATTGCCAGAACTCCCCCAATCAATCCTGTGAATAATAATGTCAGTTTTGATTGTAATGACATTAAGGTGTTTCGCGCATCACATATCCGACCCCCCGAACGGTGTGAATCAGGCGGATTTCTCCTTTTTCTTCTATTTTTTGACGCAAATAACGAATATATACATCAAGCACATTGCTTTCACCACCAAAATCATACCCCCAAACACGATCAAATATTACTTCTCGGGTTAATACCTGTCTGGGATGACGTAAGAATAGTTCAAGTAAATCATACTCTTTTGCAGTCAAATTTATTGTTCTTCCCCCACGATTTGCCTGACGAGTGGAGGTATCTAATACCAGGTCAGCCATGCTCAAAGTTAAGGTTCTTTCAGACTTTGTTCTTCGAAGTAAAGCTCTGATTCGAGCAGTCAATTCCTCAATTTCAAAAGGTTTGACCATATAATCATCAACACCCGCATCAAGTCCCATTACCCTATCACTGGTAGTATCTTTTGCAGTGAGCATAATGATAGGGACATTATCTTCTGTCGAACGAATTCTGTCACAAAATTCCAGACCATCCATTCCAGGTAACATCCAATCAAGAATAATTAAATCGGGATGGAATTTTGTATATTCATTTATTCCCTTCTCGCCATCTAATGCAGTTTCCACATTGTAACCTTCATAAGTTAATGTCCTTTTTAGAACCCTAACAATGGCTTGATCATCTTCGACGATTAAGATCCGCTCATTCATGATCTTCCCTCCCGCAGTAAGTTAAAAATCTTGATAATTTTTTAAGATTTATTAATAACAGTCTAATTATAGAGTATCTTTAGCAAGTAAAAAAGGGGAATTGAAATTGAAATTTGCAACCTTTCAGGCATTTCTTACTTTAAGAGACTGTTCTCCTGATGCATTATAATCATCACATGAAAAGTAATGTCATTCACCCTGCAATTTTAATTGAAACAACCTGCCAACTTTTGAAAATGATATCCGATTTAAGAAATCAACCTTCCATTGGTGTTGATACAGAATCGAATAGTCTCTTTGAGTATCAGGAAAAAATCTGCCTAATCCAATTTTCCACCATTGAGCAGGATTATTTAGTTGACACGATTAAACTGAAAGAATTATCACCATTAAATGAAATTTTTTCATCAGATGCAATTGAAAAAATTTTCCATGCCGCTGAATATGATTTAATGTGCTTGAAAAGGGATTTCCATTTTGAATTCAATAATATTTTTGACACCATGATTGCATCAAGAATTCTGGGATTCCGTTCAATTGGATTGCAATCACTACTCAAGGAGTATTTTGATGTCGATGTTGAAAAGAAATATCAACGCGCAAATTGGGGAAAGAGACCGCTGCCAAATGAGATGCTGCAGTATGCACAATGTGATACCCATTATCTGATTGAATTACGAAAGATTCTCCTTGAAAAATTGAAACAAGAAAAAAAATGGGAATTAGCTACTGAAGATTTCAATAGAATGACCTGCGTGGATGCATTTGTCAACAACAAAAATAACGATCACTATTGGAAAATCATAAAAGGTAATTCATTATCACCTCAACAGGAAAATGTTTTAATTGAGATCTACTTCTTAAGAGAAAAACTTGCCAGACAATTAAATCGTCCACCCTTCAAGGTGTTTGGAAACCTGTCAATTGTCGAATTAGCAAAAAAATTGCCAAAAAATGAAAATCAATTGAATAATATCAACGGATTATCTCCGAAATTGATTCAAAAATATGGTGAACAAATTTTACAAGCAATAATTATTGGTTTAAATCAGGTTTCTAACAATAGAAAGGAGAAAATTCGACCAGATCAACTTTTCTTACTAAAATATGACGCTTTGAAACATTGGCGAAAGCTAAAAGGAATTGAGATGTCGGTTGAATCTGATGTTGTATTACCAAAAGAACATATGGAACAAATTGCGCATAAAAAAAATTGTGCGTTATCTGATATTCAAGAAATTATGCGTAATATTCCCTACCGTTTCCAACAATTCGGAAAAGAAATTTATGCAATTATCGAAAGGATAGAATCAACATGAAAATTCATTTTTTAGGGGCAGCAAGAACAGTTACCGGGTCTCAAATCCTGATAGAAGTGAATGGTGCAAAAATTCTATTAGAATGTGGTCTCTTTCAAGGCAAACGAGCTGATACGTATCAATTCAATCAGAGTTTTCAATTTTCTCCTAAAGAGATTGATGCATTACTTCTTTCACATGCTCACATAGATCATAGTGGTAATATCCCAAATTTGGTTAAGCAAGGATATTCAAACCGGATTTTTGCTACCTCTGCTACAGTCAGCCTGGCGGAAATCATGTTACGGGATTCAGGTTACATTCAGGAATCTGATGTACAGTATGTCAATAAAAAACGAGCGCGCAGAGGAGAACCGCCTGTAGACCCGTTATATACATATGAAGACGCTGAAATTGCCTGCGATTTATTTACACCTGTTGAATATAATCAAACTTTTGAAGTAGCTAAAGGGGTTAATGTTACATATGTGGATTCAGGACATATTTTAGGATCAGCATCCATCATCCTTGACATTAATGAGAATGGAAACAAGAAAAGATTATGGTTTTCAGGAGATATAGGTAGAGATAGACTACCTTTACTAAAAGATCCTGTAATACCTGTAAATGCAGATTATATGATTATGGAATGCACCTATGGTGATAAGAACCATAGAGACCCTGAAACAGCGTTCCTGGAATTCAGAGAAGTAACCATGAAAACAGTTGCGCGGGGAGGAAAAATTATCATCCCCGCTTTCGCTGTTGGACGAACGCAGGAACTCGTTTATTTTCTTAATCAGATGCTGGCAGCCGATGACATTCCCCCCATTCCAATTTTTGTGGATAGTCCATTAGCAATCAACGCTACAGATATTTTCAAAAAATATTCACATCTATTTGATGAAGAAACCAAACGATTTATACAGGAGGGTAATCATAAAGCGCTCACCAGTCCGAAAATTTATTACACCAGATCAGTTGAAGAATCCAAGAAAATCAATGAAATAAAAGGACCTGCAATTATCATTTCTGCCTCAGGAATGGCAGAAACAGGTAGGATTCTTCATCATTTAAGGAACAATATTGAAAACCCACTCAACACCATCATAATTGTTTCCTGGCAGGCACCTCATACTTTAGGAAGACGTTTAGCCGAACGTCAAAAAACTGTCAGGATTTTTGGACAATTATTTGAAAGAAGAGCTGAAATAGCCACAATCGGTGGTCTATCTGCTCATGCCGGACAGGATAAATTACTTCTGTATGCATTGGGAACGCGCACCTCATTAAAAGGCTTGTTTCTTGTTCATGGTGAAAAGGATGCTGCACAACCATTAATGGATAAACTCGAGGAAAAACAAATTGCTCCAGTTTATTTTCCAGATCGATCAGATTACGTGGAAATCTGAGATTCCTCTGCTATAATTGGAGACGTTTTAGAGGAGAGATGCCGGAGTGGTTGAACGGGGCGGTCTCGAAAACCGTTGTGGTCTTTTATAGACCACCGAGGGTTCGAATCCCTCTCTCTCCGCAAAAATAAAAAATGCTGTTCGCTAATCCAAACGAACAGCATTTTTATTTGGATACAATTCAAATTATAAATCTTCTTGTTTAGTTACAACCATTCCTTCAAGTATGATTTCTAAGGCCATTGTATGGCTGCAACGACTTCGGCTTTGAAAAAATTCGCAATCACAGGTCCATTGACCCTCATTATATGTCACGTGATGAGGATTATTCTCACCACCTACTTCAACTTCAAATTTTTTCACCGAGAACCGATCTTTTTGTTGAGCATATCTTTTAGCTTTTTCAATTTTTCCAATCATCCCATAATCCATTAGTATTCATTCTCCTTTCAAGAAATTTGACTTTAAGAAACAAAAAGCACGCGAAATAGCGTGCCTTCAAAGTTCAATATGTCATTAATACAATTGTCTTCATGAAATCTCCTGATTAATTCAATAATACGAATGTTATCAGAAAATGTCAACACAATTTTTGAAACAAAATTGCATCTTCGCCGTCAATATAATACGACTTCCAAACTTCCTGGATAAAGTATCCATTTTTCTCATACAGGTAAATCGCTTTTGAATTACTTTTCCGCACAGTCAACTTTATTTTCGCGACATTCATTCTATTTTCACATTCCACCAATAATGACTGAGCGATTCCCCTATTTTGGAATTCAGGAAGAACAGCGATCGTAGTAATCCAACCTGTGGATTCTCTGTTATTGATATTTCCAGCAATAAACCCAACAAAATTATCTATAAATGTTGCTTTTATCCGGATAATACCTGGAATGGTCAATACTCCGATCAAATCCAGTAAAGGCCAGTTATCAATTGGAAAACAAATTCTTTCCAATTCACGTAGATTATTCAAATCTTTTAATGAAGCTGTCTCGATGTTGATCATTCTTCAGTAAAGCAAGACCTCCCTTTTTCAGGGAGGTCTCAAAAAATTATTCAGATTTTTTATTCTTGGAGACAAAGTCAGACAACAAACTGGTAAATTCCATCGGGAATATATACTTTGTTGCCGGATTGGAGGCCATTGATTTCAGAGTTTCAAAATATTGAAGTGTCATTGTTTGAGAATCAACACCCTTCGCTATCGAAAAGATTTTTTCAAGAGCATCTGCGTATCCTTCAGCGCGTAATAATTGTGCCTGTCGTTCACCTTCAGCAACTAAAATGGAGCTTTCTTTAACTCCTTGAGCCTTTAGAATCGCTGCTTGTTTTTCACCGTCGGCAACATTAATATCGGATTCTCGTTTACCAACCGATTCAGTAACTACAGCACGTCGAGTTCGCTCAGCTGTTAGTTGTCTGTTCATGGCATCCTGAACATCGCGTGGAGGGGTGATCTCTCGAATTTCTACGTTTGTAACCTTTACACCCCAACGCTCTGTTACTTCATCAAGTCTTATTCTCAGGGAAGTATTAATGGTTTCTCTTTCAGATAGCACACCATCCAGCATGATCCCACCGATGACAGAACGTAATGTGGTCGTTGCAATACCCTGTGCAGCTAATTCAAAATTACCTACCTGAAGTACTGACTGAATTGGGTCAATTACTTTGTAATACCAGAGAAAATCGATATTAATCGGGGCATTGTCGTTCGTGATTGATGTTTGAGCAGGAATCTCCCGCACCTGTTCTCGTAAATCTACACGGACTGCACGATCAACAAAAGGTATCAGTATGATCAATCCAGGTCCCTTTGCTCCAATACATCGACCTAATCGAAATACTACTAATCTTTGATATTCTGGGACAATTTTGATAGCTGTCCAAAGAAATAGAAGCCCCAGTACAATGATTGCGCCTATAAGACAAGTTAATACAGAAAAATCAAAATTCATTACATCCTCCTATCAGTTTCATTTATTTTTCTTACCCACAGAATTAAACCTTCTTTCCGAATTACTTCAATTTTCTCTCCTTTTTCAATCTTCTGATCACTTCGAACACTCCATTCTTCTCCGGAGACATATGCAGTCCCATCCTGAAAAATATTCGTTCTTGCATCTCCAATTGCGCCAATAATATTGGTTGGATCGAAATCAGGTCTTCTATCTATTGCCTCGATTATTTTCTTGACTACCACCCATAAAATTGGTGCATTTAATAAAATTACGACGATTGCTATCACCGGCGAAACAGCAAAACCACCGGATTCTGATTTAAAGATCATATATGAGCCGATATTTAGCAAAGCAATTGAAATAATCAGGTAATAGTCCTTTTTTGTTTTTCGATAAACAAAAATCAATGGGATGAATGGAATTAATATCACCAGAGCCCAATAATTACTTGGGTTTGAAATAATTCCATAACCGGCCAAAATCATGAAAAACAATCCAATAATTTCCACGATTCCCGTGCCGGGGGTTAATAATGCCAGGACTGACAGAACAAATCCTACTATAAGCAGAACATATGCGATATTGGGATCTATGATCGGATTCATTAACGAATACCTTTCTATAAATTATTATACATGAGAAACTCCACTTCGTGACCTTGTTGTGCATGATTAAAAAGGAAATTTCCATATCTTTCGATCACAGTTCTCGATTCATTCTATTAAGACTCGGGCTATCCGGAAACATGATAAAATTTCATTTATTTTTCGGAGGTAATCATGTCTGAACCTATCCTTGTCGCTGTTGCCTGGCCTTATGCCAATGCTGAAATTCATGTTGGAAATTTGACAGGCTCATATTTACCAGCAGATATTTTTTCTCGTTACCAGCGCTTGAAGGGTAGAAAAGTATTGATGGTTTCAGGCTCAGATTCTCATGGGACGCCTATAACTGTAAGGGCAGATGCAGAAAATATCACCCCTATTGAGGTGTACCATCGCTTCCATGAGGGCTTTTTAGAGCTTTTTCAAAGCCTGGGACTGACTTATGATGTGTTTACCAGTACTCATACAGAAAATCACTTCAATGTTTCCCAAAAGATCTTTTTAGCACTTAATAAAAACGGTTTTCTGTATCAGGAAAGTCAGGAGCAATGGTACTCAACCTCACAAAATCGATTCCTACCTGATCGCTACGTCGAAGGTACCTGTTATATTTGCGGTTATGAAAATGCCCGTAGTGACCAATGTGATAAGTGTGGTAATCTTTTGGAAGCTGGGAAATTACTTGATCCTAAATCCAAAATTGATGGGTCAACACCCGAATTACGGGAAACCACTCATTTTTTTCTTGATTTAAGTAAATTAGAACCTCAAATTGCCACTTTCTTAAAAGAACGAGAAAGCTATTGGAGGCAAAATGTCCTGCGGCAATCATTGGGCCAAATACAATCGGATGGTTTGCGTGGTCGGCCGATCACACGTGATTTGGATTGGGGAATCCCTGTTCCCTTGGAAGGTCAAACCGGCAAGTGTCTTTACGTCTGGTTTGAAGCCGTCATCGGATATCTTTCAGCAGCCATTGAATATGGATTAATAACAAAAGATACTGATGCCTGGAAAGAATGGTGGACCAATAAAGAATCAAAATCCTATTATTTCATCGGAAAAGATAATATCCCTTTCCATGCGATCATCTGGCCAGCAGAATTGCTGGGTTTATCAACCACATTTGATGAGATGATGGGTTCAGAGAATCCCAGTACACTGGTTTTGCCTTATGACGTCCCGGCCAATGAATTCATGAATTTGGAAGGACAGAAAATTTCAGGCAGTCGCAATTGGGCTGTGTATGGTAGAGATTTCCTTTCTCGCTATGACCCTGATCCGCTTCGGTATTATTTAACCGTTTCAATGCCTGAGACTCGGGATTCAGATTGGGATTGGGATGAGTTCTACCACCGCAATAATGATGAATTAGTTGCCACCTGGGGGAATCTGGCAAATCGAGTGCTCTCATTCGCCTATAAACATTGGGACGGTGTTGTACCTGATCCAGGACCTTTATCCGATCTTGATGTATCCCTTTTAGCAACAATTGAATCTGGGTTCGACACCATTGGCAAAGAAATTGAAGCTGTGCATCTACGATCAGCACTTCAGGAAGTGGTCCGATTAGCTTCAGAAGTAAACAAATACCTGGATCAGACCGCCCCCTGGACAGCCATCAAGACTGACAAACAAGCGGCCGCCAGAGCCATTTTTACAGCCATGAAAGCGATTGATTCATTAAAGACCCTCTTTGCCCCATTTATTCCGTTTACCAGCGAGAAACTCAACAAATTCCTGGGATATTCAGATAACCTTTTTGGAACGCAATCTGTCATAACTGAAAAAGACACATTAGGAGAACACACAGTCTTACGCTACCATCCGGAAACCGGCAAAGGTGAATGGAAACCAAGTGAACTGAAACCATGTATGAAATTCAACAAACCAGAGCCGCTTTTCAAGAAACTCGATGTGTCGATTGTGGAAGAAGAGCGCGCACGATTGGGGAAGTAAAGCGAAATCAATGCATTAAAACCATTTGCTAAGCTTTAATATAGAAACTGTTTATTTTACCTATGAAATAATTAATTATGGTTTTTTTGTACCAACTACTTTTTCTTTAGAAAACCATGCACCAATCAGTGAAAATAACAACTTTATTACAATGAAAAAATACATTATCCAATTTACAAGAAATAAATAATCCTTAGCTAAATTCTTTCGATAATACAAATAATACGATCTGTGCCATTCTAATATCGCCTTATAAGGATCGGACCTTGATCCACCTCTTCCACCTTGATGGATTACTGATACAAAAGGAAGATAAAAAACCTTCCAACCAGCATTATTCGCTCGAAAACAAAAATCGGTATCTTCTTGATAGGCAAAATAACGTTCATCCAGATAACCAATATCCGAGATTACTTCTTTTCTGATCATCATGCAGGAGCCAGAGACGGCATCTACCTGGGCGATTTCGTCCTTCGGTAGGTAAGTTTTGACATAATTTCCAATCACTTTGTGATTTGGAAAAATCCGGTCTAATTTTAGAAAGTAAGAAAAAACCTCAAGAGGTCTGGCAAATCCACGCCGACATTGTTTTTGGAAAGTGCCATCTTGATTCAAGACTTTTGGGATACAAATTCCAACGTCATTATGTTCGTCCATCCATGAAATTAAGGGCTGAAATGTTCCTGGATTTATGAAAACGTCGGGATTAAGCTGTACTAAATAATTCCCTGTAGCCAATTTCAATCCAATATTCATAGCTTTTGTATATCCTACATTCATCTCGTTCTTTATCAATTGAATATCAGAATAATTTTCTTGAATGAATTGACTGGAACCATCGTGAGAATTGTTATCTACAATAATAATTTCGAATTTAATGTCATTACTCAAAGAAGTAGGCAAAGACTGTAGACAAATCTTTAAAGGCTCCAGTGAGTTGTAAGTAACGATAACAAAAGAAATATTCATTATTCCCCCTTTAATTTTCTCCAAGAATTCAGAAGTGTACTTCCATTCATTTTCAAAATTAATTTAGTTACTTAGCATCAATTTGGTTGCTATTTCCCACTTCGGGATTTTCAAAGAAAAAGTTGATTCAAATTTTGAACAATCTAATGCTGAAAATAATGGTCTTTTTGCTGGTGTTGGGAAATCAACTGTTTTCGCTGGAAGGATCATTTTTACCATCATTGGAATATCTTTTGGAAGATTATCAACTATCGATTTTGTCCACTCAAATCGAGTAGTAAAACCTCCACCTGCAAGATGATATACACCTTTCTTTTCTTGAATATAATAATAAAGATCTTGATAATTATTTCTAACTAAATGAGTTGATAAAATTGCCAGAGTTCTTGCCCAGGTCGGGTTTCCAATCTGATCATCCACAATTCTTAACTCTTCATTATTCTGAGCCCATTTGATCACCTTTTTAACAAAACCACCTGCTCGCATACTATACACCCAGCTGGTTCTGAAAATCACATAGGGGCATTGACTCTCGATGATAGCCTGTTCGCCGGCAAATTTAGATTTCCCGTAAACGTTTATTGGGTTTGGGATATCCTCCTCGGTGTACAAGGCATTCTTTTGTCCATCAAAGACATAATCCGTTGAAAAATGGATAAATGGAACTTTGTATTTCTTGCAGTATTGAGCAATTTCGGCTGGTGTGTGACAGTTGACCGTCATTGCTTTTTCAGGTTCCTGCTCAGCTTTATCTACATCTGTGTAAGCAACAGCGTTATAAATAAGGTCAGGATTGACATCATTTACGAATTTAATGACTTGATCAGGTTTTGTAAAATCAATATCCGGGTAATCAACCGCTACTAAATCACCATAACAAAATAATGTACGGGTGGCCTCATACCCCAATTGACCATTTGATCCTAAAAGTAAAATTTTCATTGTTGAGCAAACTCTTTGCTTAGTTCCAACAAATACTGGCCATATCCATTGCCTTCATATTGTTTGGCTAAGCAAATTAATTGGTCAGTATCAATAAACCCTTTCCTGAAAGCTATTTCTTCAGGGCAGGAAATCATCATTCCCTGCCTCTCCTGAACAGTCTGAACAAATGTTGAGGCTTGCAAAAGAGCTTCATGCTTCCCCGCATCCAACCAGGCGACTCCTCTACCAAGCACCTCAACAAACAATTTTTTTTGAGATAAATACAATCGATTAATATCAGTTATCTCAATTTCACCTCTTGGTGATGGCTTTAGATTGAATGCATACTCAGTAACTTTCGAATCATAAAAATAAATTCCTGGTACAGCATAATTGGATAATGGTTTAGAAGGTTTTTCCTCGATGCTATAAGCTTTCCCTGAAGAATCGAATGCAACCACCCCATAGCGTTCGGGATCGCGCACTGGATACGCAAAAATCGTAGCTCCTTCTTTTCTTTCTGCTGCGGTCTGTAAAATCTTGCCCAATCCTCTTCCATAGAAAATATTATCGCCTAAAATCAATGCCACAGGTTCAGACTGAATGAAGTCCTGCCCGACAATAAATGCATCTGCTAATCCTCGAGGCGAAGCTTGTTCAGCATACGAAAATTTGATACCCCATTGCTCGCCAGTGCCTAATAAACGCCTGAACATTGGTAAATCATCAGGTGTACTGATAACCAGGATATCTCGAATACCAGCCAACATCAGCATCGATAATGGATAGTAAATCATCGGTTTATCATATACAGGCAACATTTGTTTGCTGACAGCCAGGGTCAAAGGATATAATCTTGTCCCCTTACCCCCTGCTAAAATTATTCCTTTCATAATAAATTCTCCCTCTTTTGATAATTCTTTGTAATCCAATCTGAAAATGCTTTACTTCCAGTAACATTCTCAATCCAATCCTGATGATTTAAGTACCAGTTGACTGTAAAAGCCAGACCATCTTCTAATGAAAATTTCGGTGACCATCCTAACTCCCGACGAATTTTTGAGATATTCATATCATAG